>NZ_DAORXT010000014.1:0-44086 GCF_035371925.1 Acetivibrio sp.
TCCATTCTAACTTATTTTGGCCGTTTTGTCTGTCTTAATTTCTGGTATCATTATAATGCATACTGTTATAGTTAGTTATATTTAGCTTCAACTTACAAATAAGTAATTGACCTTTTACATGGAGGAGAAAAATGAAGTTTAATTTGAATGGCGAAAAAAAATTAAAATTTAAAATAGCATTACTTGCTTATATACTTTTGATTTCTGTTGTCCGCTTGGTAATTTTCTTTGCATCGGAGCCTATTATCTGTCCCGATACACAGTCTTACATAGATTTGGCAACTATGATTTCCAAGCTCGACTTTTCCGATTTCGACGGACTTAGAACCCCGGGATATCCGTTTATTATATTGTTATGCGGATTAAACCTAAAAATTGTTGTTTTTGCTCAGATGTTAATGGGGGTATTAATATCATATTTTATAGCTTCCACCGTTTACAAATTTACAAATAATACGGTATTATCCCTTATTGCTTCTGGCCTCTATTCGCTGTTTATACCGTTCTTATTCTTTGAAATGGCCATTTTAAGCGAAATTACGGCGGCTTTTTTCATACTTCTAAGCTTTGTTCTGTTTGCCAATATGATTAAGAATAATGATGAAAACAGAGTCTTGTTAAAAATGATATCTATTATAGTTATTTCATGTATGGCGGCATTGACAAGACCTATTTATTTTGTGTTGCCGTTATTGTATACCGCATTTTTCATACTTATTCTTGCAAAAAGAAAACATAAATTTCCAAGAATACTCTTATATTCTTTCGTGAGTCTGATACCCTTGTTTATCTCAATAGCGGGATGGTCCTTCGTGAATTTAAAATACAACAATACGTTTAGCATAGCCACAGGGCGCGGATTTGCCTTTATGGAAATGGCTGGTGATTACATTGAGCTTGCTCCCGATGATTATCCATATAATATTATCAAAGAAATATATATAAGAGAAAGAGATGAAAATATTCAAAACGGGAATCCCCATATCGATACTATATGGGGAATAACGGACGAGCTCATGGAGAAAACCGGACTTAGTTATGAGGAGCTGGCGCAAAAAGTCAAGGATATGTGTATAAAAGTTATGCTGAAGAAGCCGGATATATATATTAAAGCTATAATAAGATCGGAAATTAATTTCTGGAAGACATTCGGAATACTTATAAGGACAGAGACAAATGTGCCTAGGCCCATCAAGCTTGTTAATATTATCCAAAGATACATTTTGATTTTGGTGCAAGTACCTTTTATAATAGCGCCGGTAGTGTTTTTCATTAGATGGAGAAAAATAAAGGATTTTGCAAAGCATAAAGCTTTGATTTCTTTCTCTTTTACATACATTTTGATTGTGGGTGTGTCAATTTTGATATCCCTTGTCGAGGGCGGTGAAGGCAGATTTGCAATGCCGACATTTCCGCTTCTTATAATAAGCACTTTTGCATTTTACAACTTGGTTTTACAAGAAAAAAGTTATATTAAAATCATTTCGACATTGAGGAAAAATGCTGCTTGATATAAGCATTTTATGATAACAATCGACTTTTTGCAAAAAGCTTTTACCGATATATATTTAAACGCATATTCAAATTTGAATATGCGTTTAATAATTTGATATATAATTTTATAAAAATTTATTTGTTTCTCTCATATATAATTCTAAGACCCTCCAATGTGAGAAGTCCGTTGATTTCATCTATTGTTTCCGACTCACTGGCAATAAGCCTTGCCAACCCTCCGGTGGCAATAACTTTTATATTGTCTTCCTTCATTTCCTTCTTCATGCGCCGCACTATATAATCAACTTTTCCAACATATCCGTATATAATTCCCGACTGCATACTTGAAACTGTATTGCGCCCTATTACCGTATCAGGCTTTACAAGGTCTATTTTAGGAAGTTTTGCCGTCTTCTGAAACAATGCTTCTGCAGAAATCTTTATTCCCGGACAGATTACTCCTCCAAGATATTCACCCTTTGAAGAAACCGCACAAAAAGTTGTAGCAGTACCGAAGTCAACAATAATAAGAGGTCCGCCGTATATTTCACACGCCGCCACTGCGTTAATTATTCTGTCTGCTCCCACTTCTCTCGGGTTTTCATACTTTATGTTTATTCCCGTTTTGATTCCCGGTCCTACAATCATCGGTTCCAGCTTAAAATACTTTCGTATGGCATGCTCGATAGAATACATTATAGGCGGTACCACAGAAGCCACAACTACCGCTTCAATCCTATCAATAGCAATCTTTTCATAGTTGAGAAGACTTATAATAAACATGCCGTATTCATCGGAAGTCTTCCCCTTGCTTGTCTCCATTCTCCAATGATTCAAAAGCTTTTTTCCGTCATATACTCCAAACACAGTGTTGGTATTTCCAACATCTATAACCAAAATCATTTCAACCACATCTCCAAATGTCTAAACTCCAAGTCTCATACTCTTGATTTCTTTTATTTCAAGCATTATTTCCTTTTCAATTCTTTCGATATCCAGCTTAATATCTTCCACAGTTTCTTCAGACTTCATTCTGCCCGAATCCCTGTAAGAATATCCGCTGTTTTGCATACCGCCGGATCTCGCCTGCGCACTGTCTTTCCTGGCTCCGTTTCCTTTTAAAAGGTTGTTGTCTCTATAAGGGTTTTTTGCATTGGCATTTTCCCTGCCAAGCTTATTGTCTTTTGAATTCGGCTTGTTATCCTTTGCATAATTTCCATCTTTATTGTAATTGTCTTTGTTGCCGTTACCCTTGTTTAAATAATTACCTTTGTTTGGACCCTGCTCGCTGTTGCTTCT
Source organism: Acetivibrio sp. (assembly GCF_035371925.1). Taxonomy (NCBI): domain Bacteria; kingdom Bacillati; phylum Bacillota; class Clostridia; order Acetivibrionales; family Acetivibrionaceae; genus Acetivibrio; species Acetivibrio sp. Next base: position 2,794 of record NZ_DAORXT010000014.1, read on the forward strand.
TCTATTGTTGTGATAATCCTTTCTTCTGTTGTTTCTGTTGTTTCCGGCATTTCTATTTGCACCGCTACTCCCACCGCCGTTATTGCCACTCTTTACGTTACTTACGCTGTCGCCGCTATTGCCATTATTACCGTTGATATTATCAACCACTATGAATCCCCCTTCTGGAATAAGTATCTCTCCCTGCTCTGGTCAAGATAAAATCTTCTTCAAAATTGCAAATCTTAATCATTATCGTCATAATCACAATTCCAATAAAGCTTTTGCATTCAAGCCTAAAATGGCATCTTCTGTATCCTTGTCAAGATTAAGGCTCTTAAGCTTTAAAAGCGACTCCTCCTGGTCCATCCATGGAGAATCTGTCGCAAAAAGAATCCTCTTTTTGTCATGGTTCTTAATAATCCTCTTTGCCTGTTCGTCATCCATAAAATCCAGACTGTATGAAGTATCCAAATAAATGTCGGTTCCCACCAAAAATCGTTCTACATCGTCCCAGAAGGAATAGCCTCCCATATGTGCAGCTACAACTTTGCATCCCGGAAATGTCCGAACAATCTTTTCAAGCCTTTCGGGTGTTGCATGATACGGCTCAGGAAGGCCGATATCCACACCTGCATGGAATATTACTATAAGGCCCAATCCAAAAGCTGTTTCATAAATCGGAAACATCTTTTTGTCATCCACAAAAAACTTCTGATAGTCAGGATGAAATTTAATGCCTTTAATTCCCATACCCTTTATCCTGAAAAGCTCTGTTTTCCAATTTTCATAATCCGGATGAATGCTTCCGAAAGCAATAATCTCCTCATCCTGAATTTCGGCGGACCAATCATTGATATTTTCAGTCTGCGTTGCCTTTGTTGCAATAGAAAGAACAACCGATTTCGATATACCGGCCTTTTTCATTGATTCCTTTAATCCGCCTATTGTCCCGTCAACTCTTGGAGGAATACCGGCGTTCGCAGCAAGCTGCGATATAGCTCTTGGAGCAAGCTTGTCAGGAAAGCAGTGTACATGAAAATCAATAACCACTGTGCAACTCTCCCCATATCTAATGTTAAGATAAATGATGTTTAATTTGTATAATCAAAATAATCAAATCTATCTATAGAAATCTGTGCACTATGTATATCCTAAAAGTCCCCTCACAGAAACCTCCCCAGACAAAACTTCTCTTACCGTTCCGTCACCTTGCTTTACTATAAGTCTACCATTTTGGTCTATATCCTCCGCAATTCCGGTATACTGATCTTCCCTGTACTTTATAAGCACTTCTTTTCCCAACGTCACGGAATACTTTTTCCATTCTTCAATAATTACACCGGCTTTGCCTTTATTAATTATGTCATATACTCTTTCCAGCTCCGACAATATTGCTTTTACAAGATGACTTCTTCTAAATTCGGAAATGTCGAGCCCTTTCTTTTCTTTTAAATAAATCCCCAAGGATGTGGCCCTGTCTCTTATCTCTTCCGGGAAATCGGATTTTTCATGGCTAAAGTTCATTCCAATTCCAAGGACAAGGAAATTGATTCTTTCCATCTCCATACTCATTTCGGTAAGGATGCCACAAACCTTTTTTCCGCCTAAAATTATATCGTTAGGCCATTTTATCCCGGCATCTATATCCATCTCCTTTTTCAATGCAGAGACTACTGCCACCGACGCAGCAAGGGTGATAATCTGAACATCCTCCAACCCTACAGCCGGACGCAGCACAACAGACATCCATATTCCCTTCCTGTCCATGGAATCCCAGCTTCTACCCAGCCTTCCCCTTCCCCTGGTCTGGCGTTCGGCCAAGACAACAGTACCGTCATCGCAGCCGTCTTGGGCAAGCGTTTTTGCATGGTTGTTGGTTGAATCAACCTCAAAAAAGCAGTGAATATCTTTGCCGATAATATTGGTGTCAAGACCTTCTTTGATCTCCCACGGATTAATTATATCAGGGACATAACATAATTTATAGCCCTTTTTTGAAGAAGAATCAATAACATAACCTTCCTTTTTTAGCTCATTTATACATTTCCACACAGCCGTCCTTGACACCCCAAGGATGCTGCTCAGCTCTTCGCCGGAAACATAATCATGTTTTGACTCTTTTAATTTTTTTATAATTATTTCTTTCACTTTTACCATCTCTCACTAAACCCAAATGTCAGGCTTTTTCGCCAAAAAGTTTTTGCCTGTTTTTTTATCCAGAAAAACAACTACTTCGCTTCCTTCATCCTCTATTTTTTCTAATTTGCCTTTATTTTCTAAATAATGGTAGAAATAGTACAACATTATATCATTAATATTAGGATAGTCTTCTTTTAAGTTTTCAACAGCATTGTTTATATATAATTCCTCAGAATTATCAAATAAAACAGGGGAATCCAGCCTTTTATTCAAAAGACTTATGTGTTCGCTTATAACAGTGCTTGTAACAAGGCACTCCGGAAGCCTGTACAGCCCAAAAGTATAATCTTTAATCGGCACAATCGAGTCAAGATAAAGCTTCATCACTTCCGGACGGTTAAGGCCAACCTCATACAAATATTTGTCAGCCACAAAGCAGTACTCGGAAGGCAGCTCAAGCTTAACACACCTTAATCCTTCAGACCTGTATTTCTCCATGTCGTCTTTAGGATTTAGAAGCGCTGATATGCATTTCATCTTGGTATTTTCTATAATTACTTCTTTGTCGAAATACTCTGACAGCTTCAAACCGCACTCTACAGCATTTTCAACTTCCTCTTTGGGGATGTAGTAGTATACTTCTACCATAAAGATACCTCCAAAAACCTTATCTTTGCAGCATACCGAACTAATTCAATTATCCTAATTATATTATTTTAGCAAGCTCCATGCAAATCAAAAATTGTTATTTTTTTGTATAACCTTACCCCGTCCCTGTCACTGCATTTATCCAATGCTTCCCGGATATTTACGCCATAAAGCTCTTTCTTATCACAAATCTCCATTAACGGAATTAAAACAAACGCCCGTTCAAACATTCTAGGATGGGGAACTGTAAGACGGGGCGTATCAAACTTCAAATCACCATAAGCAAGAATATCAATATCAATCGTCCTAGGCCCCCAGCGAATTATCCTTTCCCGTTTTAAAAGCTTCTCTATTCCCAAAAGTTCCTCAAGGAGCTCCTCTGCCTTACGAGATGTGGCAATTTGTGCGGCCATGTTTAAAAACCGCCCCTGCTCGGTATATCCCACAGGTTCAGTCTCGTAAATATTCGAAATTTTTTCAAGGCTAACATCGGAAATAGCAAAAATACAGTTTAAGGCATCAAGCAAATGTCTTTCCCTGTCTTCTATGTTTGAGCCCAAAGATAAAAATACCCTATATTTCATTGGAAAACCTCTCTATTTCCACTCCAACCCATTCAAACTCCCCTTCTATGGGAGCATCAGGCTTTCGAACCCGGACAACCACCCAGTCTATTTGCCTAAATGTCGACAAAATTTCCCGGGAAATGATATGGGCAAATCTCTCAATTAGTCGAAATTTATTGTTTTCATTTATATTTTTTATAATATCATATATTTTCGAATAATCCACCGTTTCTTCGAGGTCGTCGGTTTCTCCGGCTTTTTTCAAATCCAAAAAAGCCTCAACATCAATATAAAAATTTTGTCCCTTCTCCCTCTCCTCTGGGAAAACCCCGTGATAGCCGTAAAATTTCATGTCTTTTAATATTATTTTATCCATAACAGCCCTATCTCCATTTTATTCCATATTATGTAAAATCAAACCCTTACCATAGCATCGGTCATCCTTGCAACCCGCACCATTTCTTTTACATCGTGAACTCTTACAATATCCGCCCCGTTGGCAATACCAAGGGTAATGGTTGCGGCAGTACCCTCAAGCCTTTCATTTACAGGCAAATCTAAAACATTTCCTATAAGGGACTTTCTTGATGTTCCGAGAAGAACCGGAAGGTTTAGGGTATTTAGCTCCCTCATTCTTCTCATTACCTCAAGATTATGCTCCAAAGTCTTTCCAAATCCTATCCCGGGGTCAATGACCATGCTCTCTCTGGTAATTCCCGCCTTTTCAGCTATCTCAATACTCTTTCGCAAAAACCTTATAATGTCGCCCATAAGGTCCTTGTACTCCTTGGTATCGCTGTTGTGCATCATAATTACCCCAGCACCGTGCTTTGATACAACCTCTGCCATGCCAAAATCCCTCTGGAGGCCCCAAACATCATTTACAATACAGGCTCCTGCACAAAGGGCTTTCTCTGCAACCTGTGCCTTGCTGGTGTCGACCGATATAGGCACATTGAGCTCCTTTGACAGCCTTTCAATTACCGGTACCACCCGGTTTATTTCCTCCAAGGCATCAACCTGCTGATATCCGGGTCTTGTCGACTCTCCGCCCACATCAATTATATCGGCACCGGCCTCCACCATTTCCCTGGCCCTTTTTACTGCACTTTCAATCTCAAGATACTTTCCCCCGTCGGAAAAAGAATCCGGTGTGACATTGAGTATTCCCATAACATATGTTTTTTCGCCTATGGGCAATCTATACTTTCCGCATTCAAAATATTCCGGCTTCCCCTTTTCCAATCCCTCAAGGAGCCTTTGAATTTCATGGGCAATTTCCTTGAGACTTCCGCCATGCATTTGAAGCTTGTACACAAGTCTGTTAAACTGGCTATATGTACCCATCAAAAGAACATCGGAGCTTTCCGCGCTAAAATCCGCCACGCCTCTGTTTACTGCAACATCACCGCCCTTGCCCAGCATCTCCTGCTTGATTGTGTTCGCCTCAAAAGTGCTTACGTCTTCAAGCTTTACCGCAATAGATAATGCTTTGGGCGAAAGCCATGTCATGGCCGATGCATCCACACCGATTTTTCGAATCTCTTCTCTTGCTTCATGCATATCATTTATATAAACAATTCTTGCATTTATCATAAATCCCACATCCTTTTTTAAAAATGCTCGGAAACTAAAAATATCTGATTTCAGCCGAAATCCCCGAATCATCCACCTTTAAAAGTGCATATGAATATTGTTTCTGTGTCCTTTTGTCGGTGGGTGAGCCAGGATTTACGTATAATACGCCGTCTATTTTTTCGTTATAGGGTATGTGGCTGTGTCCGAATACCACACAATCCACCTTGTCCCTTGCAAACATTGCCATTGCCCTTTTTAACGCGCTGCCTCCGCCATTTCCATGAGTTATACCTATTTTAAATTCACCTACGCTTATTATCTTTTTAATGCCAAGCTTGTCGTGCATATAATAGTCATCATTATTTCCCGCCACAGCCTCAACCGGTGCTATCTCTTCGAGTTCATATATTACATAGTCCTTTAAAATATCCCCGGCATGAATTATAAGCTCAACACCACTAAGCCCGTCCAAAAGTTCTTTGGGCAGGTTCTTTATCCTTCCTCCTATATGCGTGTCCGATACCACTCCTATTATCATAAACCCTATTTCAACCATCCTTAAATGTATTTTTAAATATCTCTTCCATATCCTCTTTAACTACCGTCCGGGCGTTGGACAAAGTACTGTTTTGCTTCATTGCCAGGCCTGCATAAAGCTCAATTTCCTCCTTTGTCAAAAGAGGCTTTGTAGGAATAAGCCTGTCAATTATTTCCCCAAGGGCTTCAATAGAGGCTACACCCAAAAGACTTAAAACATTATCTATTTTTTCTTTGGCTGCCTCATAATTATACTTGAGATATTCCTTTACAAGCATTCCGTTTGCCCTGCCGTGGGGAATATCTTTAAAATATGTGAGAGAATATCCCATGCCATGTATTATTGTAGTTCCGGTGTGGGATATCACCATACCGCCCAGCATTGACATGTATAAAAGCTTTTCCCTCACATCATAGTCAAATTTGTTCTCTACAAGGTTTTGCAAGCATTCGCCGAATATCCTTATTGCTTCCACGGCTAAAATATCGCTAACCGGTGTGCTTCTTCTTCCCAGATAGCCCTCCAGCGCATGAGTAAAAGCATCCAGCGCCGTATCCACCGTTGTCTCATAGGACATGCTTTCGGTGTACCTGGCATCAATGAATGCCACAACCGGAAAAGTATCCTCATTGCCAAAGCTCTTTTTGGTCTTCATGTCATCGCGGGTGAGAATCGAATAGGGAGTAATCTCACTTCCGGTTCCTGCGGTGGTGGGAATAGCTATTATGGGAAGGGGCTTGTTTCCAAATACATTTTTATACAAATCCACAGGCTCAATATCGTTTTTGGCAAGCACCGCTACCGCCTTCGAAGCGTCCAAAGGCGAGCCTCCTCCGATTCCTATAATAAAATCGGCATTAAACTTCCTTGCCGCTTCAGCCCCCTCTTTCACATTTTCAAGAGTGGGATTGTTTAAAACCCTGTCATAAATCTCATAATCAATGCCGTATTCCTCAAGTACAAAAATAACATCCTTAAGGGCCCCGCTTGCTTTTGCGGAGTTCTTTCCCGTGACAAACAAAGCTCTTTTTCCAAAGTCTTTAAATATGCCCTTGTTTTCTTTCACACATTCTCTTCCGAACAAAACCTTTGTGCCTATTTTAAATTTAAAATTCATTTATTTTCCTTCTCCTCTATCGGTAAGTTTATTAACACAACTTGTACAATTTAAGCCAAGAAACTCTTGTTACTTAGAGTATATTAACTTTTGCATATTTATTATTATAATATAAGGGGCAGTATTTTTGAAGGCTTGCCTACGCTTTTTACGGGCTAGATTTATCGACTTTTTTCTATCAATTTTGCGTGAAATAAAATATATAATTTTTCTAAGGGAATAAAAGTCATTAATGATGTTTTATGTGGTATAATTAGATGCAAAAAGTTTCATGCATTACTTGAGAGTAAGAATTTATTAAAAAGAAATGTGGGATAAATCATGCCGAAAAAAATAGGAATAATTGACCTTGGTTCAAACTCTGTAAGGCTCGTTATATTCGAAATAATGCCCAGCGGAGCATTCAGGCTGATTGATGACATTAAGGAAACCATAAGGTTGAGCGAAAACATGATTGACGGCAGGCTGCTCAATGACATCGCCATGCACAAAACCGTCAAAACCGTAAAACTCTATAAAAAGTTATGCAATTCCTACGGCATACCCTGCAATCGCATTATAGGAGTCACCACTGCAGCAGTAAGGAAGGCGGAAAACCGGGATCAATTCCTACGGCTTTTAACCAGCTCCACAGATATTAATTTCAGGCTGATCTCCGGTGAAGAAGAGGCCTCTTATGCTTTCAAGGCAACAATTTATTCTCTTGATATCCGTGAGGGAATTATTGTTGACATTGGCGGCGGAAGCACCGAAATAATCTTTTTTAAGGACAACAGCATAATAAATTCCATATCAATTCCCATAGGTGCCGTCGTCGCAACGAAAAACTTCCTCGGCAAAGACGTTATTTGCCCGGAGAAGCTTTCCCTTCTTGAGGAAAGCATTCGGGAAATGCTGAAAGGTCAAAGCTGGCTTTGGCAAGAAGGAACGAGACCTCTTATAGGTTTGGGCGGAACAATCCGAAGCCTCGGCAAAATCCACAGAAACCGTGTTGGATATCCGCTAAACCATGCCCACAATTATGAAATGAGTATTGGCGATTTTCATATGATATATGATGACCTTGTAAGTATGGACTTAAAATCCCGCAGAAAAGTAAAGGGAATTTCATCTAAGCGGGCAGATATAATTGTAGGCGGACTTGCAATCCTTAAAACCATTATATCAATCTGCTCCCCGTCCCACATCGTAATAAGCGGATTTGGCCTTAGGGAGGGTATTCTCTTTGATTATATCGCCGGCACCAACCCCAAAGTAAAATTCACAGATGCTTTAAGCTTTAGCTTAAGAAACTTTATGGAGCTTTATGGCGTAAGGAAGAATCATGCAAAACACGTTTGCTTCCTTGCTCTTTCCATATTCGATCAGTTAAAATATATCCATGGTTATGGCGAAGATGTAAGAAAGCTTTTGGAAGTAGCTTCCCTGCTGCACGATATAGGTATTTCTATAAGCTATTACGAGCATCACCGGCATTCATTCTACATAATTTTAAACTCCAGACTTACCGGACTTACCCACAGGGAAACTCTGCTTACAGCTGCCATAGCTGCATCCCATTCCGACGACAGTTTCAATGAAGGCTGGCAAACGCGCTATGAAAAAATTCTTTTGCCGGGAGATATCGAGCTGTGGGAGAAGCTTTCCGTCTTCTTAAGACTTGCAGAATGTCTTGACAGAAGCGAGATGGCTGTAATAAAGGCTTTAGAATGCCAAATCCTCGAGGACACGGTCAAAATCCGGACAATAAGAGAAGGGGATGCAGAGCTGGAAATAAGTCTTGCCAATGAACACAGCAATACTTTCCGCAAAGTATTTGGCAAGTACCTTGTAGTAACATAAACAGTTAATTCTATTTTATCGTTGGAGGCGTTTTATGGGAAAGGAAATCGAAAGAAAATTTATTGTAAACGGTGACGCTTATAAAAGCCTGGCAAAAGGAGTACTGTACAGGCAGGGCTACTTTTGCTCGGACACAAGAAGATCTATCAGAGTGCGCGTATTTAATGACAGGGGCTACCTTACGGTTAAAGGACCTTCAATCGGTGCCACAAGGCTGGAATACGAGTATGAAATTCCTGCTGATGAAGCAAATGAAATGCTGGAGTTCCTTTGTGAAAGACCTATTATAGAAAAGCTTCGATACAAATTTCAATTTGAGGGATTCACTTGGGAAATTGATGAATTCCTCGGGGAAAATGAGGGATTGATAATTGCTGAAATTGAGCTTCCCGATGAAAGCACCGTCTTTAAAAAACCCGACTGGATTGGCAGAGAAGTCACCGGTGACCCTAGGTATCTAAATTCAAACCTTATTAAAAATCCTTACAAGAATTTTAAAGAATGATTTAGCATTAAATAATCGTTAAATAATCAGAGTAAATTGGAGCCTTGCCTGTATAAATTGTTTTAACAGGTTCAAGCTCTAATATTTATGCAAAAATGTGCATAAATAATCATTTACATACCGTTAAAATTTATACCCTCACCGGTTATAACGGGATTTACCAGCGGTATCGCCGTGGTGATTTTTTTGGACAGATAAAGGACTTTCTGGGGCTAAAAATTGATGAGGTTCCCTCTGAGTTCTTTCCAAAGCTTGCAAGCTACATATCCAACATAAGCACAATTAATTACCAAAGTGTGATAATAGGTGTAGTTTCCATAGCAATAATCGTCTTGTGGCCAAAAATCAACCGTATAGTTCCCGGCTCGCTTATTGCCATCATAGTAACCACCATTGCATCATTAGCGCTAAAGCTTGACGTTGAAACTATCGGAAGCAAGTTTGGAGAGCTTTCCTCAAAGCTTCCTCCGTTTACATTGCCTAATATTGATGTAAGCACTATTCCCCAATTTATACGTCCCGCATTTACAATTGCCATCCTCGCAGGAATTGAATCGCTTCTTTCGGCAGTTGTTGCAGACGGTATGATAGATGATAAACACTGTTCCAATACGGAACTTATAGCTCAGGGTGTGGCGAATATTGCGTCAGTATTGTTTTGCGGCATACCTGCAACAGGAGCTATTGCAAGAACTGCGACCAATGTAAAAAATGGCGGTAATTCACCGGTAGCAGGAATAGTCCATTCCCTCACTCTTTTGGTCATAATGCTTGTGTTTATGCCTTATGCCACACTAATTCCGCTGTCCACTCTTGCCGCAGTATTAATTGTCGTGGCTTACAACATGAGTGAATGGAAAAGCTTTTTAAGCTTCTTCAAGGCCCCCAAGAGTGACATTATAGTTTTAATCTTGACTTTTTCTCTTACAGTCATTGCCGACCTTGTTGTTGCTATCGAGGTTGGAATGGTCTTTGCGGCTTTTCTGTTTATGAAGAGAATGGCAGATGTTACTCATGTAAAACCCATATCGGATAAAATTGAGGATATGCCCATAGATACCGGCAACCAGTCATTAACGGCAAAAGGATTTCCAAGGATATAATGGTTTACGAAATTAACGGTCCTTTCTTCTTTGGTGCAACGGGAAAACTGGTTGAAAGTGATGGAAAAAATACAGAAAAAACCGCCTAGAGTAATGATACTTAAGATGAGAAATGTTCCGGCGATTGATGCGACGGGGTACTCCTCCTTGTATCAACTTTACAAGAAATGCAGAAAAAATAATATAAGGCTTCTTCTGTCCCATGTTCAGCCTCAGCCAATGAAGGTTCTTGAAAATTACGGATTTATAGAGAAGCTCGGAAGGGAAAACTTATGTCTTGATTTATCCCATGCCCTGTTGGAAACGGGACAGTCTGCATAGTTAATCGGCGCAAGCTTCTTTATTCTTGCGCCAAACTCATCCAATACTCTTTTACATTTCCCACAATAGACTCAAAATGCTCCTTCGGTTTCTTGCTTTCCCATTCTTCAAAATGACTGAAAGTATGCCCTTCGGCAAGCGTAGTTGGAGAATTTCTTTTATCAAAAGGTCCGGACAGCCCCGCCATCCATCCCTTGTCCTTCCATTCATTGTTGCTGTCGCATCTGAACCGGAAAAGATAATATTCCTTATCGTCATCATCAAATATATTCATAAGCTCTATTTCATCCGGCACTCTGCCCAGTTCGGTAGGATAGACAAGCCAGTCCACCATGTTTGACTCTGCAAAGCATTTCTGGTTTCTAAACTCTTCAGGAAATATTTCACTCCTTCCCATTTTCGCAAGAGCATTATAAAACCAGTTTCTCACCTCACTGTTTGCGGCAATATCCATTATATCCTCTTTGGCCGGCTCACACCCGTGTCTTAGCAGTGAAACTGCGGCAAACATCTTCAGTTTCATATCTTTCAGGCTCATCAGTCTCTTTAAGGCCATGGTTATCTCAGGAGCTTTGATATAACCTGCAAGATCAAAATAAACTCCTGCATTGCCCCGCAGCTCAAGGTACTTGGTGTCATCCCAAATAGAGCTGTTTTTTAAAGTGTAGTTCACAACCTTGTCCACCATTTTCAAAATGTCCTGGACTATTCGGCCTTTATATTCACCCAATGACTCTTCGTCAACCAGGTCATTATTAAAATAATATAAGAGAACAAGATATATTTGACATTCAATATCCTTATTTTCGGCAAATTTCAAGATTCCCGGAAACAGTATCTGAGGAAATCTCGGATTCTCCAAAAGGTTTCCGCAAGGCAGATTTTTTAAATTGAGATAGTCTTTTCCCAATACTTTTAAATATGCAATCAGTGCCTGCTCATTTCCATATGTGGCCAAAAATTGCATCACAGATATCTTTGCATTGGGATTTAGCTCATCATATATGTTTTCCACTTTTTTTATGTATTCCACATAGGGTTTATCTGCACAAATATCCACCAATCGCGCAGATACGTCCTGCCATTCATAGGTTGCAGGCGGAAATTTATTCTTAGCCATGTCCAAAACCTTTAAGCCCTGCTCGACGCTGAGCTGCATATTTTCAAGTTTGGATATTGCCTCTTCCCTAATCTCTTCCGATGAGCTGTTAAGTTTTTCATAAAGTTCGTCAATTTCATCTCTTTTCTTGAAAAAATTTATAAGCCCCATATACATCTCTCCCACTTACTTTGATGCAACTTCTACAATCTTTTTTGAACATGTGCATTTTTATACATATAGTTTATCACATATAGTTTATCATGGATGTCATTAACCGAAAATAGAAAAATAATAAAAATTTGATATTAAATTAAAAAAGCAGAATTGCATGGTTTCCCACACAATTCCGCTTTCTTGCTTTTAGACAAAATATTCTACTTTTCAAAATTCTCCATAGCTTTTTCGGCAAACTCTGTTGTTACTATCTTTTTATAGGGTGCTTCTTTTTTAAGTTCCCCAGCCATACTCATTACTTTTTGAAGAAGGTCCAAGGACTCCTTGTTCAATATGGGGTCTTTGCTCCATGCATCCGTCTCCTTGTACCTTTTTGCCACCGTTATCAGAGTCTCCATATCCGAATCTGGGAAAGAGGGCTTTATAACCTCGGCTATTTCTTCCGGTGTGTGGATTTCAACCCATTTCTGGCCTTTGTAAATAGCGTTGGTGAATTTCTGGATTACATCCTTGTTCTTTTCTATGTAACTTTTGCTTGCGTAGTATGCCGTATAAGGAATCTCTCCGCTTTCTTCTCCTATGGAGGCAATTATATATCCCTTGCCTTCCTTCTCCACTGTAGATGCCACCGGCTCAAACAGCGTGACATAGTCCCCCTGGCCACCGGTAAATGCTCCTGCCATCAACGCAAACTGAACGCTTGTGTCAATATATACATCAGTCCCCGGCATCAGGTTGTTTTTCTTTAATACATACTCGAGGGTCATTTCAGGAACTCCGCCTTTTCTGCCTCCTATTATGGTCTTTCCTTTGAGGTTTTCCCATTTGAAGTCCGTTTCCGGCTTTCTGCCCACCAAAAACGAACCGTCACGCTTTGTAAGCTGCGCAAACACAACAGCATAGTCTTCCCTGCCCTCATTGTACACATATATTGCTGCTTCCGGTCCGGAAAAACCTATGTCTACCTGCCCGGACAAAACCGCTGTCATTACCTTGTCTGCGCCCTGGCCGTTTGTAATGTCTATTTTTAGCCCTTCTTCCTCAAAGAAACCCTTGTTTAACGCAACATACTGCGGAGCATAGAATACCGAACGGGTAACCTCGCTTAACCTTACAGTAGTATAGTCCCTTTCTCCGCACCCTGCCAAGGACATCATTAATACTGCTGAGACAATCAGAATCAAAGCAATTTTTTTCATATCAACACCTCCACATATTTTATTTACTTACTCTTTACAACAAGTTTTTCAAGCCATGCTACCATCCTGTACATTAGAAATGCCGCTGTGGCAAGTATAATAACACTCGCCATCACAAGGTCTAACTGAAACACCTGACCCCCATAAACAATCAAGTAGCCCAGCCCTGCCTTTGAAACCAAGAATTCTCCCACAATAACTCCAACCCATGACAGCCCGACGCTTACCTTTAAGGCATTTACCATAACCGGCAGTGAAGACGGAAGAACTACTTTTGTAAGTATCTGAATTTTACTTGCCCCAAAGGTTTTTACAAGCTTGATTTTGTCATTGTCCACGCCAAGAAAGCCATTTAAAACTTCCAGTATAGTGACCACAACGGATATGGTCATTGCTATAACCACTATTGCCAAGGGTCCGGCGCCTATCCAGACTATAAAAATCGGGCCCAAGGCAATCTTCGGAAGGCTGTTTAGTACAACAAGGTAGGGTTCCAAAACCTTTTCTAAAAAGTCGGACCACCAGAGAATTACCGCTACCAATATCCCAATAAGAGTACCAAAGACAAATCCCAGCACTGTTTCAACACATGTCACGCCAACATGGTTAAACAGCTGGCCGTTTTTGTATAAATCTCCAATAGTACGTATAATTCTCGACGGCTGGCTCGAAATAAACGGGTCTATCAAACCGATTTCGGCAACCAATTCCCAGAAAGCAAAAAACAATACCAATAGAGCTATCTGTGTAATTAAAATGATTTGCTTTTTCCTCTTTACTTTCCTCAAATACCTAAGGTGCTCCGGGGATACGTCCGGCTTGTTTTTATCAGACATAAATATCAAGCTCCTTCCATATCTTATTGAAATACTCCCTAAATTCCGGTGCTTCTCTGGAACTTAGCGGTGTCCGATTTGCGCAGCTTAGCTTGATATCGTGGATTGACTTGATTGTCGCCGGCCTTTTTGTCAGCACAATAATCCTGTCAGCCATGCTTATTCCCTCGGATATATCATGGGTAACAAGTATTGCAGTCTTATTCTCCTTTTTAATAATTGAGTATATGTCTTCCGTAACTGCCAGTCTTGTCTGGTAATCCAGGGCCGAAAAAGCCTCATCAAGGAGCAGTATTTGAGGCTTTGCCACAAGAGTTCTTATAAGGGCCGCCCTCTGCCTCATTCCTCCCGAAAGCTGTGAAGGGTATTTGTCTTTGAACTCATAGAGTCCGTATGTATCCAAAAGTTTTAGGGCATATTCCTTTGTTTCCGAGTTTAGCGTTCCCCTTATTTCCGGTCCCAAAACCACATTTTGATAAATGGTCCTCCACTCAAAAAGATGGTCCTTTTGCAGCATATAACCCACCTTGTCGGAAGTCTCCGAAACGGGCTTTCCATCCATCAATATTTCTCCCGAGGTTGGAACCATGAGTCCTGCAATAAGCAACAATAGTGTCGATTTACCGCAGCCGCTCGGCCCTACTATGCTTATAAACTCACCCTCCGAGACCGAAAAGTTGATATCGTGGAGGGCATCGATTTCTCCATTAAGGGAGTGGTATTTCATGCCCAGGTTGCGTACCGATACAACATAATTCATTTTATCACCTCAAACCAATGGGCTTTGTATATTATATTCTCCGTCTTTTAAATTTGGGACCGTTTAACATAAAGAAAAATGAGCCATAGTATCGGGTTTTTGGCTCATTTTACAAAGAATTACAGACATTATTAATATGTTTTTTGGACAATAACCGGCTTCAATATCACTTCATTATATAAATCAGCATCCAAATAAGTTTCTGTGCAATAAGCATATCTTCCCTGCATTTTTCCATTCTGTCTTTCTCAATGCCGTCCTTATGGGCCACCCTGTTTCTATAGCTGTTTTTGACATATTCCAAAGCCCCGATAAAAACCTTGCGGTTGTATTCCGCGTCATCTCCCAGTACGAATTGTTGAACAGGAGGCTCTTTGTCAAAACTGTTCCAATTTAGCCTTGTCCCTTTAAAATCCTTCAATAGGCTCCAATCAACATAGAAGTTACCCTTCCATTCTTCAAATCTGGATTTGTCATTCGGCAGAAAATAGCTCGAGTAAACAGGACCTCTACCGGAAGACTTCAGAAAACCGTCACTAAGAACTCTTATAGCCGGACCCATCTCAAGACATGTTTTGGGCTCAGACTCATTCCTTTCTTTAAAAAACCTCACCGAATTGGAATCTACATTCATTTCCGGTCCTTCAAACACAATATTGCACTTTATCTTGCTGTATATATCATTGAGAAGATATTCTATCACCTTGGTAAGGGGAATCATTGCCGGAGAATAGTCGAGATTTTCCGCATCCGCCCTTGAGCTTAGAGTTCTGTATACTATCTCTGACGTAATCATCATGTTTTTGCATTCTTCATCCAGCTTGTCCCAGCAGCCTTTATCGTCGAGTTTGATAAAAAAGTCCACTATTTGCTCACGGTCAATATATTTGGCAGAAATCCGTTTTGTCAATGACAGGATGCGAGGCTCGACTGCTGTAAAAAATTCATCCTCCCTGTCCTTGTAGTTGGCCTTTTCTCTAATCTCCCTGATGGATGTAAGCATGTTTTCAATATCCTCATGCAGCTTTTCAAGCAAAATATCCTTGATAACGATATCCACTCTCTCAAAAAACGATCGGTTTCTAACAGAGGTTGCGCCCCTGTCAACATCCCCTAAACGCAAAGAAAGATTCTTTGCCCTGTCCACATCGTCCCATGATATAACCATGGGAATCTTGTCATCGTGATGTATATTTCTAATAAATGCATTTGTCATGTAGTTTTTACCATAGGTTTGCGCAATGAGAGCTATATAAATTCCTTCTTGGTTGGAAAGAGCCCTCATTACATTGTACAGCCTCCGGAACATATCGGATTTGACGTTGTCCTTTGAGCGCGCATACTGGTTCTTGATGTTGCGGATGTCTTCAATCATTCCCCATTCTTCAAATACCGTTTCTTTTACAAAGCATCTGAGAGAATCGAAAAATTCATTTTCCAGCGGTATGCTTATTTTAACATACAGTTCTTCAATAAATTCACACGACCTAATCACTGTATCATAAATATCCTTGTAATTTCTTTGATACAAGAGTTTTTCTTTCTGCAAATCCGCATATAGAATATTCATATACTCATAATTGTCACAAAGGAGAATAGTCTTAAACAAGAGTATCAGAACATAGGCACATTGGTAATTGTCCTCGTTCATGTCGGAATAATTGTCAATCATGAATTCTACAGCTTCTTCGTTTCTTTCTTCTCCCAAAAGTGCAAAAATGACAAGAGCGGAAAACATGGGGAAATAATTGCTGAAGTGGGTTTTGTACCTGCTCTTTAGCATATTCTTGTTCAGTTTATACAGTTCCGATAGCTTTATTCCTATCCCGTTTGCCTTTTTTAGCTTTTCATTTGCTTTACGGATACATTCAAATTCCCCAGTCTTTTGAAATTTCATAATTACTTCGTTCCATGTTGTGTTACCGGGAATTGAAGTGATAAATACCTGTCCCAAACCTCCCACATAAATAATCAGCTCTTCTATATAACCGCACATGATAGTGCTTAGGGCATCATATCTATCCAGATTTTCGGATTCGCTCAATTCGATAAAGGCCGGCAAAACATACTTTGTGTAGATATATAAGAATACTTCCTCATTTTTCGCGTGGGTTAACCACATTAACGGATACAATACTCCTGGAATTTTTATTTGCTCAATACCTTCAACGAAACCATCAATATCTGCACAGGTGAGGTTGTCATAATCCAAACTCTCTCCTATTATCTCTTCACAAATAAATTTATATTTTAGATTTGCGGGTATTTGAAAATCTCCGTCATCTTCCATTCCATAATTCTCCATATATATTTTTTTGAGTAGTTTAATTTTATCGCAAATTTCCCTGCATTGGTACTTTTCCGAAAGCAGCTCCATAAGTTCATCGGAGTCGATTCCAAAATAGAATCTACTCAAAGTGAGTTTTTCAATCACTTCCGAGTAAATGCCGAATTTGTATGCATCCTTTAAATATCGTGCAACTTCATTCATACATTTTGCTTTTACTTCGGGTGACGGATACCTCATATCTTTTTTTATTTCATTTGGTGCCCTCATGGACACACCTCCCCGGGATAGGTTTTGTATGAGTTGTTCAATTTTAAGCTGATGAGTTGTATATATACTAATGTAACATCAAGAGGCCGGGAAGGTAAACGGAAAAATGAACCATAGTGTCTTATACTCTGTTAGTATTTTTCCCTACTTAACAAGTTCTTGCTCTATACATTAAAAATAAATCTTGTCTATTATGGTAACAACTTGATATAATAAATTTATACAATTATGTCTGAAATTGTTTTTAAACTTTTGCAGTAACCGACTGTATTTTTATATTGATATACATATAGTTGCATTGCGGAAATATAATAGTTCTATAAAATTTAAACTTACAACATTAATACAAGGCAGGAAAATAATATGAATATTATATATCTAGAGGGAAAAGAAGAGCTACTGGTATATGTTAAGCCTCTTTGGGAAAATACCCGAGATTATCACAGTAGTATTTCAACTTATTTTTCGTCAAAACTTTCTTCACAGAATTTTGAATCGAGGAAAAGGGAGTTTAAAAATAAGTCGGCGGACGGACAACTGAAAGTAAATAGAAGCAATAATCTTCTGTTAAAAGCATTAACATCAAATAAATAATTGCTTTTGACACTTATCATTCGTATTGCATATTACCAAATTACTGAGGTGTTAAAATGATACAGAAAGTTAATTTAAAAGCAATTGCGAACGAAATTCCCGATTTATTTCAATATTTCAAAGTAGGGCAACTAAATGACCATATGTTGAATGTTGTATTGGCAGAAAATAGAATTCTTGATTTTCATATTCACGAAGAATCAGATGAAATGTTTTATGTAATAGAAGGAAAAATGCAAATTGAATTAGACGACAGTATAATTGATCTGGATACCGGAGATTTCATTATTATTCCCAAAGGAACGAGACACAGACCGGTATGCAAAACATTAGTAAAGTGCCTATTAATTGAAAAGTGCGGTACATTATCCAAAGATAACACCGGTGGTACATATAAAGAATAAATTTACGGTAACTGGATTGGAGCCTGTAAAGCACAAGTATGTAATGGAAATTATGGTTGTTTTTATAAACGGAAAGGTTGATAATATTATGCCAACTTTATTAATGGTTACTCCTGAAAACTCGGAAATTAAAAGATTCAGAGCATATCAGCTCAACAACTTTATGCAGCTGACTATGCCCTATCTTGCAGGCTTCGTCCCAAAAGAATATGACATAAAGCTGTTGGATGAACATACAGAACCAATTATTTTCGAAAAATTCGACTTGGTTGCAATTACTGAGAATACTCCAAATGCTCCCCATGTTTATGCTATCTCAAAAAAATTCCGCGAGCTGGGATCATGGGTAGCTTTAGGCGGACCGCATGTGACCTTGAATCCCGAAGAAGCAGCTTTGCATTGCGATACTATTTTCATAGGAGAAGCTGAAGAAACCTGGCCTCAATTTTTAAACGACTTCCTTTGCAAAAAAAACCAAAAAGTTTATACAAGTTCACGTGCTCCCAGTCTTGACGATCTTCCGATACCCCGCAGGGATTTGATTGTTGGCAATAGATTTATAAGAGGTGCTGTTTTTGCTTCCCGTGGTTGCCCGCATAATTGCAGCTATTGCAGTCTTAAGAAAATCTATCACAATACGTTTAGGACTCGCCCGATTGACGAGGTAATAAAGGATATAGCCAGTATGCCGAATAAGTATTTCGTATTTTGGGATGATAATTTCTTTGCCGACCCAAGCTACACAAAAGCCCTGTTAAAAGATTTGGCAAAGCTAAACAAAAAATGGGCGGCGCAAGTAACAGCGCATAGCTGTGAGGATGAAGAATTACTCCGTCTGGCAAAATCCGCAGGGTGTTTATATCTGTTTCTAGGCTTGGAATCGTTTTCTGAGCAGGGTCTTAAAGATGCAAATAAGAATTTTAATAAAATTGAGCAGTATGGAAAGATTGCAGATAAACTTCACCGACATGGAATCAGCATCCAAGCCGGTATTGTTTTTGGGTTTGACTCCGACACGCCGGATGTGTTCGAAACAACCTTAAAAGCGTGTAATGATATCGGAATTGACGGAGTAACTGCAAGTATATTAACTCCTTTCCCCGGAACCGGGATATATGATCAATATAAAAATGAAGGCCGGCTACTTGATGTTGGTTGGGATTATTACAACGGCAAAACAAGGGTTGCATATGTACCGAAGCAAATGAGTCCCGAGGAATTGCTAAACGGCTACAACGAATTTCGAAGAAAGTTTTATTCGTGTAAAAGCATAATAAAGCGAATATGCAAATCACGAGCAAATATCTTTTATAATCTGGCCATGAATTATGGTTACAGACAGGCATATCGTAATTTTGCCAAATTGAATATTGGAGATAAAATTAATGAAAGAAACACTCCTCTTTATAGATACTTGACACGGTAAATGAAACAAGATTTTTTGCCGCATGAACTTAGATTGAAGATTATCGCTTATTTTTATTCAAATTTAAAGAAAGGAGTAAAAATATCAAAATTATTAAAAAGATCTTAATTTTATAAAATTGACGATATAGTATTTATAGCCATTCTATTGTTTTATCCGGTATTGCAATAGTTAATGTCGACAAGCTTGCATTTTACAAATATAAGCTGCAAATTGTTTTAGTTACTTCACTTTTCAGTATTGCAATGATTGTATTCAATAAATGCAAAATTAGGTGGTTTGCAATAACCATCAAGCTAATAGGTGTGTGTATTTTCATTTTTTCTCTCGCATTATTGGCAGCAGGAATATTAAAGATTATACCCGGCCCCTATACTGATGTCAAGCTTTATCCTAAGATATTTACAAATGGTGAAAATTATATATCTGAGATGGAGCACTTTCCAAGGGAAATCCCTGAAAATGCAGAAGAAGTTGAAAAAAGAATATCCTTTTATGAACGTAATTACACGACGATTTCGAAATACACTGCGAAGTATGGATTATTTCGAAAACGACGAAATTGATCTAAAGCCTTTTGATGAAGAAAACAACCCTTTTTATTCGTATGATATATCCCATTTCTCAGGAATAGGCTTTAACAGCAGTACAAACGAAGTATTCCATTGGTCAACTTTGTTGCTTTGCTCCTGTTATCATCAAGCAACAGATAATAAAATTGATATACCTTCAACGGTATTGTCACAAGCTTCACCTACTATATTGCCCGATAATACTTCTTATGCATATAATACATTTAAACCGATTATTGACGCATATGCAGAACTTGAGCAGAGCAACTATATTTCTTTCAACGAAGATATTATTGGGGATTCAATATTGACAAAAAACGGAGGAAGAATATACAACTTTGGAACCAATCCAACTCTAATGTATGCCTTTTACGATATAAACAGCGACGGTTTACCTGAGTTATTAATTGGGGCAAATGAGACTATATCAAAAAAATAATACACTTCATCCGTTTTAAATACCATATTGCAATCGTGTAAGGGAATACCATTCGAATCATACAAAAGCCCATAAAAAGATATAGCGGGTAATAGCTCGATATTTATTGTCTGGGTTCTATTCTCTATTAATAATGAATTATTATATGGCTGGCCGTCATTATTATAGCCAGCTTTTATAACATACTCTGTAAATTCATTTGGTTCCAATTTAAATTTAAATTTACCATTCTCATCCGTACTCACAACTATAGAAAATCTGGGATTACTTGTTGCTTTAAGTTTTACAGAAGCATTTGAAACTCCAATGCCTCTATCTGTCACAATTCCCTCAATTACTACATAAGAATTAATATTATTGAAAATAATAAAAATTGTCACTAATGCAAACGCAATCACAATCAAAAGCAATGCTATTAAAATTTTATTACGTAACAAGCTTATCACGCCCCAGAAATCTAATCTTAATCAGCCTCGTTTTTTATAAATGACCTTTGAAAAAATAGATGCGTTACTGTAAAATTTGAAATGTGAGTTGCGGCCAAGGAGCCACAAATCAAAAAACACAGGAAGCATCCAATGTAAACTATACACAAAATAAAAAATTTGCAAGCGAAAGAAACAATGCTGAGGGAATTGCAAAGCCCGAAGAATGGACAGCGAAGATAGCAAAATCCAACGGCTTTGCAGCGGTGATACTCTGAAATGGAGGATTTTAAATGTATAGTGTAGCCGAGGACTGGAATCCAAAACAAAAGCAACTTAAAAATATAATATTAAATGAAGAGAAGTTTAACGAAACGATTGGACTAATACAAGACCTGCATTCCATGGTGCATTCGCACGATGTTTATGGCAGGGATATACCAACACTGGAAGATGAGCTTTGGGATGGCCTGGACAAAAAAGCTTTTGTCACAATGCCAACCAAAAAAGATGTAACCATAGCCTGGAACATTTGGCATATTACAAGAATAGAAGATTTGACAGTTAACATTTTAATTGCAGATGACTTTCAAGAATTCAAACGTCAGAATTGACCTGCCAGACTAAATATCGAAGTAAGCGATACCGGCAATGCAATGAGTGACGATGAAATAATGGACTTAAGCCAAAAAATCAATATGAAAGAGCTTGAAGAATACAGAAAGGCAGTAGGAAAAAGAACCAGACATCAAGTTGTGCACCTGAACGATTCATTAAAATTGAAGAAAAAGTGTTGTAAATTGATATAGAAATTGTAAATCAACTGTGTCGGCACTTGCTTTTTTACTAAAGAATTGCAATATTTAATTATAATAATATGAATGATATAGCTGTCCATAATAATTATTGCCCCATGCCCATACCGTACCGTCGCTTTTTAATACCAAATAGTGGTCGGATCCTGCCGAAATTTTACTAACATTATTTAATCCTTCTACTTGTCTGGCTGTTCTTGAACTGTTTGCCCATGTCCACACAGTTCCGTCACTTTTCAATGCAAGGCTATATTCTTTACCTGCTGATATAGCGATAATACCGTCTAAATTTTCTATTTTTACAGTTTCTTTTCCGAAAGTCCATACAGTTCCATCACTTTTAAGTGCAATATTAATATTTTCTTTAGCTGCTATAGCCACTACGCCGCTTATATCTTTAACCTGCTCAGACTTGTCTCTTAAATACCATACGGTTCCATCACTTCTCAGTGCTAGCCTATAAGTCCCTACCGATATATCAACCACATTATTCAAATCGGTAAATTTAGTGATTTTACCACTCCATCCCCATACAGTTCCGTCATTTTTCAATGCCAAATTATAGTTATTCCCTGTTGCAACAGCCACTACATCGTAAATGCCCTTAACTTGTTTTGGAATTGTACTGGTTTTGGTTGAACCATCGCCCAGCAATCCTTCACTATTACTCCCCCATGCCCATACCGTTCCATCCTTTTGAATATGCAGACTATTAGATTCAGCCGCCAAAGGAACAGATTTCAATATGCCGGTTTTTACTTTTAATTCGTTTCCTTCTTCCGAAAGATTGGAAGATTTGTCATAGGCCCTTACAATATATGTATGTGTAGTATTGTGAGGCACCGTCAAGTCTGTGTAACTTAAATCTTTTGTATCGCCAATCTTTTCTCCGTTTCTATAAACCTCATAACCTTCAACCCATAAGTTATATGTGGAAGCATCCCATTCCAGCGACACACTTGTAATCGTTTGAGAAGTTACCCTTAGATTCAAAGGAGCAGAAGGAGGCTCAGTATCATTCAACACAGTACTTTCTGCTTCGGATAGATTTCCTGGAGCATCAACAGCTATCACTTCATATACATAAATTTTATCCAATTCAGTTACAGTATCTTTATATGTCGTCCAAGTTGCAGTACCGATTTCCTGCCCGTTGCGGTAAATTTTGTACTCTGTAACTCTGTGCCCGTCAGATGATGCGCCCCAACTTAAAACGACACTTCCATTACTATTGATAGTTGCCGAAACATTTGTCGGCTTTGTTGGTGGGATAACATCTTTTGCTAAAACAGGTTTATTTGTATCGGTTCTTGTACCGTTTCCAAGCTGTCCATAACCATTATATCCCCATGCCAAAATATCGCCGTCTTCTTCCAAGGCCAGACTATGCCTTGAACCTGCCGATACAACCGTCGTATCCCTTGTATCCATTATCAATACTGGAGTATTTCTATTTGTTGTGGTACCGTCACCAAGCTGTCCATTATCATTGAGACCCCATGCCAAAACAGTACCAACACTTGTTATCGCTATACTATGAGCTCCACCTGCGTCTATAGATGATATATCCTTTAAGCCTTGTACCATAATAGGCTCTGTTTTGCTTATATTTGTTCCATCCCCAAGCTGTCCGTATGAATTACTTCCCCAAGCCCATACCGTTCCATCATTCTTTATTGCAAAGCTATAGTTACTGCCTGCTGCTACAAATCTAACATCACTAAGTCCCTCTATTTGGACAGGAAATATCTTATCTTCTTTTGAGCCATCTCCAAGCTGTCCAGACCAATTATCTCCCCAAGCCCATACAGTTCCATCGCTTTTTATGGCAAGACTATAGTTGCTGCCTGCTTCTATGTATATGACATCACTTAGTCCTTGTACTTGCACCGGTATCTCGCTATTTTTTGTGGTTCCGTTGCCAAGCTGCCCGTCTGAATTATATCCCCAGCTCCATACCGTTCCGTCTTTCTTTAGGGCAAGGCTGTGTAATCCTCCTGCTGCTATACTTTTAACATCATATAAATCTTTTACCTGAACGGGATTTGTTTTTGACGAACTTGTTCCGTCTCCAAGCTGTCCATTATTATTATTGCCCCAAGCCCATACTGTTCCATCGCTTTTTAAGGCAAGATAATGTCTCTCGCCTGCTGCTACAGAAATTACATCCCTCAATTGGCCAACCTGCTCAGCTACTGTGCGGTAATCATATCCCCACACCCATACCGTTCCATCATTCCGCAGAGCAATACTATTATTTCCTCCTGCCTCTATAGATACAAACCTAAACTTTTCTGTTGTTACACTCACCGTATTACTGTCTTTTGAATAGTTTCCCGAAAAGTCATAAGCTTTTACAGTGTATGTGTGGGTTGAATCGTGCGGAACATTCAAATCGGTATACTTTGTATCCTTTGTATTGCCAACCTTCTCTCCATCCCTATAGATCTCATATCCTTCAACCCATACATTGTCGGTGGAAGCCTGCCATTCCAATGAAACTGTAGTAACTGTCTGAGAAGTTACTATAAGGTTTACAGGAATAGACGGTGCTTCGGTATCGTTTACAACTGCAGTTGCAGCTTCCGACGTGTTCCCCGAACGGTCACAAGCTATTACTTTATATACATGGATTTTATCCAAATCAAGTCCTGTGTCTGTATAAGTAACATCAGGAACGGTCTGAATCTTAACACCATCACGGTATATATCATACCCTGTAACAATATCTCCATCTCTAGATGCAGTCCAACTGAGCACAATACTATTGTTGTCTATGACAGCAGCAAGGTTTGCCGGAGTTGTTGGCGGATCTTCATCCTTCGATAACACAGGTTCATATCTGTGAGTTGTAGTTCCATCACCAAGCCGTCCACTGTAATTATTCCCCCATGCCCATACTGTTCCATCCTTCTTCAGTACAAGACTGTGTGATTCTCCGGCTGCTATATCGCATACATTACTTAATTTAACTATAAGTACCGGTATATTACTGTCGTAAGAATTCGTTCCGTTTCCAAGCTGTCCATACCAGTTATCTCCCCATACCCATACTTCTCCTTCTTTATCTAATGCAATGCTGTGATTTGCACCGGCTGCAATTAAAGTTACAGCATCCAGATTCTTTACCTGAACAGGAGTGTTTTTTTGGTGATTTGTCCCATCTCCAAGTTGGCCATCGCTATTACGTCCCCATGTCCATACTGTTCCATCTTTTTTAAGGGCGATGTTATGATTCCCACCTGCTGCTATTGCAATTACATCGCTTAGTTCCAAAACCTGCACAGGCTTATCATGGTCTTTAGTAGTTCCATTACCAAGCTGTCCATTGTTATTATTGCCCCATGCCCATACTGTTCCATCGTCTTTTAGAGCAATACTATGATTTTCTCCTGCTGCTATTGCAATTACATTGCTTAAGTTATTGACCGTTACAGGTTTATTGCTGTTGTTCTTCGTTTCGTTTCCCAGTTGACCATATCCATTATATCCCCATGTCCAAACGGTTCCATCTTCTCTTAAAGCCATAACATGATGTTTCCCGGATGCTAAAGCAACTACTCCATACAAATCCTTAACCCTGGTCGGCACATTTTTATTACTATTTGATCCGTCTCCAAGCTGTCCATATGAATTATATCCCCATGCCCATACTGTTCCGTCATTCTTTAATGCAAAGCTGGTATTGCCCCCTGATGCTACAGCAACTACATCTTGTATCCCTTCAATATGTACAGCAGCAGTATATCTTGTATTTGTTCCATTTCCAAGCTGTCCATAGGAATTACTTCCCCACCCCCATACTGTTCCATCACTTTGCACATGTAAACTGTGTTCGCTGCCTCCAGCTAAAGGCACCGGTTTCAGTGATTTAGTTGTTACATTCACAACATTACTTGCTTCCGATAAGTTAGAAGATTTATCGAAAGCCTTTACAGTATATAAATGAGTTTTATTTTGAGGTACAGCCATATCCGTATATTCTGTATCTTTTGTTTCGCCAATTTTTTCGCCGTTCCTATATATCTCATATCCTTCCACCCAAAGGTTATCGGACGATGCCTCCCATTTAAGTGAAACTGTTGTAATTGTTTGGGAAACCAATGTAAGGTTAGAAGGTGCAGAAGGTGCTTCAGTATCATTTATAGCAACACGCTCTGCATCAGAAGTATTTCCTGAACGGTCAAAGGCTTTAACCTTATATATATGTATTTTATCCAACGCAATACCGGTATCGATACAAGTTGTTTGAGACACGGTATCAATCAAAGTGTCATCGCGATATATTTCATATCCTGTAACAATATCCCCATCTGTTGACGGCGACCAACTTAGAATTACCTTTTCTCCCTCAATGGAAGCTGACAGATTTGCCGGTTTTGTCGGTTTATCCTCATCTTTAGAAATAATAGGAGTATATTGGTCTCTTTTAGTTCCATTTCCCAGTTGACCGTAATCGTTACGACCCCATGCCCATACTGTTCCATCAGCTTTTAATGCAAGACTGTGACTTTCTCCTGCCGCTATTGCAATTACTCCGCTTAAATTCTCTACCTTTATAGGTTTGCTATTATTTGCAGTCATTCCATTTCCCAACTGTCCATACGCATTAGAACCCCATGCCCATACTGTTTTGTCATCTTTTAGCGCAAGATTATGACTTCCTCCGGCGGATATTGCAATAATTCCGCTTAATTCTTCTACCTTTTCCGGTTTTGAACTACCGTTAGATATCCACGACCATACTGTTCCATCGCTCATTAATGCAAGACTATAGCTGTCTCCTGCCGCTATAGCAGTTACTTCGCTTAAATTCTCTATTTCTACCGGTTTTGTAGTACCATTTCCTCCCCAGGCCCATACCGTTCCATCACCCTTTAGTGCAAGGCTGTAGTATTCTCTTGCTGATATAGCAATTACTCCATCTAAGCCTAATACTTTAGTCGGATATTCACAATATGAGGTAGTACCATTACCAAGCTGTCCTTTATCATTACCTCCCCAGGCCCATACTGTTCCGTCACTTTTCAATGCCAGACTAAAGTTCCGCCCGGCTGCTATTGCAATTACTCCCTCTTGTATTTTTACTGCCGGCATTTTCCCTGAATAATAACCGCTATTACTTACCCAATATGCACCCCACTCAAATACTTTTCCGTTATTATCCAAAGCAAGGCCCGTATAATCTCCTGCTGCTACAGCCACTATGTTATTCAAGTCTTTTATTTGCATAGAAACAGTCCTACCTACATTTGTACCGTCACCAAGCTGTCCGGAATTATTACCTCCCCAGGCCCACACTGTTCCATCACTTTTTACTTGTAAACTATAGCTGCCTTGAGAGTTAAAGCTGCTATTAGTACTGCTTGCAGCTAAAGGAACAGGTTTTATCATATTGGCGGTTTCCCCCAAACCATATACTTGTTCCGTAGCCAAAAGATTTTCTGCTTCTCCAAAAGGCAATAAAACAGCATCAAATCCCTCATCAGCTCCATAGACTTGGTCTATAACCGAAAATTGAATTGAATCTTCATAGAACCGATCATTTTTGTCATTTGAAATCCCTTCTTTGTCATTTCCATTACTTGATTGGCTTTCACCATAGCCAGGTAATAATGTTTCTTCAAAGGATTCTTCCTTTGACTTTCCCTCTTCTTCATTAAGCAATTGAGTATCGAGGGCGCTTAATGCCGATATTTGCGGCAAAAAATTATCCGCTCCTAAAGTTACCCCCTTAATCCCATATGCCTGTAAAGCTTGTCCAACCGCCATAACTATGATGATTAAAATGGACAAAAAACTCTTCAAATGCCTCCTTTTCACATTTTACCCCACCTTTTTGTATAATTAATAATGTTTATTTACAATAGAGCTAATTGTCGTCATGGTAAAATAATACTACAAGATATTTAGTACTTTCGTCCTATTTTTTATAAAATCTAATTAATTACGTTGATTATTTTGAAATTGCAAAAAATTAAAGGAATTATCCATGGCAGAATAATTCCTCACAATGATTTCTTCACTTAGAAAAAGTAACAAAAAAAGATTATTCTCACGCTCTACAGCAGATTTTCATTCGCACAGAACAGCATAAACGATACTATATTTTTAACACCAAGTTTTTTATAAATCTGAGTAATATGATTCTTTATATTTTGCTCAGATTTGTTCAGAATTTCGGCAATTTCACCAGAATCTTTTCCTTTTGCAAGGAGCTCAAATATTTCCAACTGTTTATTTGTTAAATTGTAATGTATTCTATATTTATCAAGCCTATTTTTAACATCATAAGTTGGATCAATCAGTTTTTCACCTGCAACAGTTCTTTTAACATAATCAATCAAAATATTTTTATCTGTACCTTTGAGAAGATATGAATCGGCTCCCTTTTTAAGAGCTTCTTCAAGTCTTTGATCTTTAAAAACCGTTAAGATCAATATTTTTATTCTCTTAAACTGTGCCTTTATTAGCTCCGTTGCTTCAATTCCACTCATACCATTGGGAAGCCCAATATCCATGAGCACCAAGTCCGGCAGTAATTCCCGGCACAATTTTACCGCTTCCCTTCCTTCTGAAGCATGCCCTACAACTTTTATTTCCGGATCACTTTCCAAACTATCCGAAATTAGCTGGTTAAACAGCTTCATATCCTCAACAACCAATACTCTTATCATGATACCAATACCTCTCTATAACACTCTTGAGTATACGGAAATATAATATTAATATAAAAACCTGCATTAACATCGGAATGACACTGGATTTTTCCTTTTATATTGGCAACTCTGTTTTCTATACTTGCAAGCTTTTTTATAACACTACAGCCTTTCCCGTCATCAATTATTCGCAAACTAATATTGCTTCCATCGTTCTTTAAAATGAAAAAGACATTTTTTGCTTCTCCATGCTTTATTGAATTAGTCAATGCTTCAGTACATATCATCGTAAGTTCTTTAGTGTATTGAGCATTGAAATTCAAATCTCCTTCATATGTAAAATGAATTTTTTCTATTGCTCCTGAAGCCTCATGTTTTTCAAAAACTTCTTCAAGTTGGACAATAATATTTCTATTATTATCTTTGGAATAGTTGTTGACTTCTATCTTTTTGCATATCTCTCTAAGAACCTCCAGAGCTTCTTTTGACTTATCGTGAACATCCTTAATTTTTTCTATTGTTCTCGTATCTATTTCATATTTCTCTTTCACGATATTCTCTGCCAATTTCTTTTCACTGTCATCCTTCACAGATACTATTACAGAATTTTCTAATTTTTCTTTCAATATAATTTCTATTGATGATTTTATCAAAACAATTATATTTCCGATCTTATCATGCATGTCCGACTTTATACGTGTATTTTCAATCTGTTTGGTTTTCTTATAGTTTTCTTTTTGAAGATTATAAAATTCAGTAATATCATAAAAGGTCATTACTTTCATAACAAGATTATTACTCTTATCAAATATTGGCGAAACCAATATGTCATAATACAAGCTTTTATTATATTCGAATCCTGTATATTTAATATAATCCGTTGTATTTTCCAGTTCTCTTAGAAAATCCGTTGCTTTATCGTTATTTATAAAACCAATTTTATATAGAAACTGTTCAATATTATCCGAATTTGCCGGTGCACCGAAATTTTGCTTAATTTTATGGTTGTAATTAATAATCTTGTTTTTGCCATCAATAAAAAGTGTAGCTTCCTGCAAGTTATCAAAAAATTCATATCCATAAGGCATTATTTCAAAAAAATCATAATAGTTTAGAGAAATTGATAAGACTATAAAGAAAATTGAAAAACTAATAAGCGTAAAGTCGATAAACTTAGGCTCTACAATTACTCCGTACATTTTTAATACATTTACAACAAACGGAATTAAGGTGCTACCTATCATTATGTAGTATTTTGCTCTTATACTTTTTGGCTCTTTCAGAGACTTTTTAATCAAAAGAGCTGAGCTGGCAATATATAATGATACCAGAAATTAAGACTGATTTGCACATCCAAAGAATTAATATTTTATCAAAATTTCAATTATGTGTTAAAATCAAAATAGCCAAAGCTTAAAATTGCTCTGGCTAAAATTGGTGGATTGCTTTATGAAATTGCCTTGCACTAGAATCAAGGATAGTCAGTCAGAACGGAAATTCCTTTAATAATTTGGGAGTCCATCTCTGTTACTAAGTCAATAATGACAAGCCCCTTTTGGAATCTTGTTCTAAGAATTCCTTCACGATATATATCTTCCATTGACTTTGTCCTTTTATATCCTCTTTGTTTAAGCTTTTCTGACGCTTGTTCAACACTGTCGCCTAAACGTATCCCAAAAACGTGATAGTCTCCACCGTTAATATTTATTTGTGTCAGTCGCCTGTCGCTTGCGTCTTTGGGAATCTTAAAATAATAGCCCCGAACATAACCGTCATCTGTTACTTTTGACCCAGGCATATCATCATTAAAATATTTGGCTTCTTCCTCTGAAAGTCCGGCAAATTCAAGGTATTCCATACCCATAAAGCTGTTAGCATTTATCGCTTGCGCTTCTTGTATTGTTTTTTCAACCAGCCTTATGTTTGCACTTTCTTTATATTTTACAAAAACCAGAGCACTTATTAATAAAAATAAACATGTTAAAACAGTAATCGCTATTGCCTTTTTCATAATTATTCTCCCCTAATCTCCATATTTATTTTAACTGGTATTTCATCTTGCATTAATTATTGCTTGCATACATTTACTTAGATAAAATATACCATAACCCACTATAAAAATCCATCCTTTTGATTATTATCCGAAAAACAAAGCTCATCTTCAAAGAATTCCGCCTGATATATTACATCCTATCAGAACTGCTTCTATTTTAATATCCTGCACCGATACTGTGATACAGATAAACCACAATATGGGCACGGGGTGCTTCCTGTATCGGATTAAAGTCGGTTTGAGCGGCGGTAAAGAAGCCGTGGGTATCCGCCCATGCCACCGCATCGGTGTAATAGTATTCACCCAGCCCTGATGCCAGCTCACTTCTTCCTGCAGCATCGGGCCGGTTTTTCGAACGCCACAAGAAAGTAATTATCTGTGCCTCACTACAAGGTTCGTGAGGGCTGAATGTTGTGTTCGAAGTACCTGAGGTAATCCCCCTCTCCAGTGCCCAGAGGACAGGCTTGTAAAAATAATCGGTTTTGGCCACATCGCTGAAAGGATTCTTTGTAATTCTCGGTTCAGGGCATCCCGCTGCCCGCCAGAGAAAGGTAACAGTCTGGGCACGGGTGCAGGTCATATCGGGAGAAAAAGTAGTGGTAGTGGTGCCACCGGTTATGCCGTTTTTCAGCGCCCACTCCACTGCATCCCGGTAGTAGGTATCCTGGGCCACATCACTAAAAGGCAACGGTTTTCCGCTTTCAGCCTTCAATTTCGCCATTGCCGCAGCCAAATCCACAATCCCCCATCCGGATTCTTCATCATAGCCCACAGCACCAATATCCCGGGCAGTATTGCACAAAAGCTGCCGAATCCGGTAAGGAGTCAGGGTCGGGTCGACAGTTAGCAGAGATGCAGCTGCGGCGCTGACCCAAGCAGTGGAATAGCTGGTGCCGTTTACTGTCACGGCTTCCCCTTTGGGATTAGATGTCTTTAGTTTTATGCCCGGTGCCAGTAAATCTACCCCGCTATGGCGGTTGGAAAAGATAGCAGGGCCATCTTCCGTAAGGTTGACTGTTCCGGCACAAAGCACAGTGGGAAAGGCACCCGGATAATAGGTCGTACCGTCTCCATCATTACCGGCACAGGAAACCACCAGTACTCCACGCTGTTCTGCCCATGCTACTGCATCCCGAAGGGCCGGGGTATCAACCTTCGCTCCGGAGCTGATGTTAATTATACGGCAATTATACACATCCACTGCATCTAGGATAATCTGTGCCAGCATTGGTAGGTCGCCTTTGACAGCCGCATCATTCCCGTTTTTGCTGTAATAGACCAGCGGTACCAGCGTTGCCTCTGGGCAAAGACCATTAACTCCTGCTTCTTCGCTACCCACAATGATGGCAGCAACGGCAGTACCATGACCGACGGTGTCCTCGGTATTAGCACCCGACAGAATGTAGTTGCGTCCCTCGTCCAGATTCTTTTCATCTATCGCAGCAGAGGAGATTCCGGTGTCAATGACGGCAATGCGCACCGGTTCAGACTCGGCAGCCAAAGCCGGTGAAGTCAAAAATATAGATATGATTAGTGTTGTAAAAAATAATCGCACTTTCATATACTCACCCTTCCCTTAAGAAAAATCTTTAGGCATCAAACCCTCACTTTTTTCTTCTTTCGCGACATTCAAAAGAAGTGGTTCAAAAACTCTTGGCATCGAGCCCTTCAGTTTTTCTTTTTTATTCCAAAAGCTTTAAAAGGCGGGGTCTCCCCCGCCTCAATTTAAAGCTTTACTGAACTGTAGCAAATATATACTTGTAGTTCCGATACTGATATTCTTCGGTCTGTGTTACAGATTCTGCATCTGTACCATCGTAGTCAATACCGCCAATATAGGTATTAACCGCTGTAAGGAAGCCTGTATAAGGAAAACTCGGATCACCGCTATATACCGCGCTATCATACCCATGTGCCTCCAAAGTAGCTTGGTTCAGGAATACCTTATATTTCATATCCAGTGGTCCAACGCACACACCATAGCTGCTGCCATTATTTCCAGCAGTACCTGCAAATACTTCCACTTTGAGTCCTTCAATTGTTAAGTGGGCTCCCGAGAGACCAACTCGAATTCCGCAGTTATATTGGGCTCCTCCTTGTCCGCTGGTGACAGTCAGAGTACCGGAACCTTCAATGTTTGCAATGCCGCCTATATAGATACCATATACATTGTTATTTGTAGAAAGATCATCAAATGTGTTTGTAACAGTACTATTACCTGTGTTAACAATAGTCATTGAATATGAAGTATAAATGGCTGCATTATTTGATGAGTAGTAACTTGTTCCTGATATCGTTGCGTTGTTAAGATACAGATTACCGGCATTAGAAATACTTCCGCTTGTAGTAACAACCGTTGAATTAGGATCAAATTGCACGCTTCCGGAACCGTCTCCAAGAATATCATTCATATTCTCAGTAGTTACTTTTATTCCGGCAACATAAATTGTCAAATTCGGATAAACACTTCCGGTAAAGCCTGTATCAGCCCAACAAGCATACAAGGTATGATTAGCAGCAAGCTCAACAACTGTTTCGCTGGTGACTTTAGTTCCACCACTTTTTGCTGTATACCATCCAAGGAAGAACTTATCGCCATTATTCGGAACAGGCAGCTCACCATAAGTCTCGCCTTCATATATATACTTGTCGGTTTGGCCAACCGTACCACCGTTGGCATCAAAGGTTACTGTATAGGTAGGTACATCATCCCATACAGCCACTAATATGATATCCTCTGCAGGCATGGTGGTAAAGGTATAATCCTCTCCATTTAACTGCCAGCCCACAAATTTAAATCCAGCTTTAGTTGGCGCTGTAGGTGCTTTAACTACTGTACCGTAAACCTGTGTAATAGTTGCCACTTCACTGCCGCCGTTACTGTCAAAAGTAATGGTGTATTGTTTTGCTGTCCAATTAGCAGTAAATGTGATATGTTCTGCAGGCATAGTCATGTTTACAGTATATCCGGACCATCCACTAAAGCTATATCCTGTTTTTGTAGGATTATTCACAGGGCTAGCAATTGTCGCACCGTACTTCACACTGCCAGTGGTTGCACCGGTAGTATCCACATCGCCGCCATTGCCATTCCATGTTACATTATAACTATTTCGTTTGTAATACAACTTTAACACCAAACTGCCATCTTCGGCAACAATACCGGATGAAACTGTGCCGCTTACATTAGGATCATAGGTAAATCCGGTATAACCCTTGGCATTTGCATTCACCACAGCTCCAGTCATTCCCTTCAAGTGATCAGTATCATCAGGCATTGAAGGATAGGTTCCGTCCAGTTTCTCCATATAGTATTCCACAGTATATGGAATATTGATATCAATCATCCATTCAGCAACCAGAGTGATATCTTCAGCTGGCATTGTTGTAAATGTGTAATCTACACCATTCAACTTCCAGCCAGCAAAAACATAACCTTCTTTGGTTGGATCTGCAGGAGCATTAACTACTGTACCGTAATCCTGCATAATTGCCGCTACTGCACTACCCCCATTGCTATCGAAAGTAATTTTATACTGATTTACCTTCCACTCAGCAGTAAATGTTATATCCTTCGCAGGCATAGTCATGTTATTATCATATCCCGACCATTCTTTAAAGGTATAACCTGTTTTTGTAGGATTATTTGTAGGGCTGATAATAGTCTCACCAAACTTCACGCTTCCTTTAGTTGCTCCTGTGGTGTCAACATTGCCACCATTACCATTCCATGTTAAATTGTAACTGTTTCGTTTGTAGTACAACTTCAATACTAAGCTGCCGTCTTCCTTAACTATGCCGGAGGAAATTGTACCGCTTACATTAGGATCATAGGTAAATCCGGTATAACCCTTGGCATTTGCGTTCACCACAGCTCCGGTGCTGCCGTTCAAATGATCTGTATCATCAGGAGTTGAATCATAGCTTCCGTTCAATTTCTCCATATAATGTTCTACAGTATATTGTATATTACTGAGAGCTGTCCACTCGGCAACCAGGGTGATATTTTCAGCAGGCATAGAAGTAAATGTATAATCTACGCCCTTCAGCTTCCAACCTGCAAAAGTATAACCTGCCTTAGTAGGTGCTGTAGGTTCTTTAACTACTGTACCGTAATCCTGTGTAATAGCCTCTACTGCACTCCCCCCGTTACTATCGAAAGTAATTTTATACTGATTCACCTTCCACTTAGCATGAAGGATAAGTGAAACATCGGGCATTGTTGCTTTATCCTCTAATGGTGCAGTCATCGCTTCATCCTTATACCATCCAACAAAGGAGTAACCGGTACGACTAGGTGTATCAGGCAACTTAATAGTTGTACCGTATATCACATCTCCGTCGGTATATTCTCCTGTCAGAGAATTTCCTCCATTCACATTCCATGACAGGCTATTAATATTACGATCATAGTATATCTCCACAACAGTGCTTCCGTCAGGCAAAATAGTCTTTTGGTCAAATTTCTTAGCTGTAAATCCGGTATATGTTCTTGCTTTGGCAGAAGTATATTGTCCTGTGGTTCCGAACATTCCATCCACCTGTTCCAGCTCATATTCTCCGTTCAGTTCTTGTTTATAGTGTTTCACTATATATTGCGTATCGGTCTTTTCTGTCCAAATTGCTGTGAAGGTAAGTGCATTTGCAGGCATCACATCAGGTATAGCAACATTCCAACCGGCAAAGTTGTAACCTTCTTTGGTAGGATTGAAGGGTTCTACAATGGCAGTACCATACGGCACCTTTAATGCAATGTCATTGCTTCCGTTGCCATACACGAATTTCAAATCATATAGGTTGCGATCATAGTAAATCGCAACAAAAGTAGAGCCGTCAGAAGCAATGGTTTGCTGTTTTACCGCTTGAGCTGTAAAACCTGTATAGTTCTTAGCAACAGCAGTAGTCTGTTCTCCCACTTTACCTGTCTGAGTTCTGTCGCTATCTATTAACACATACTGACCGTTCAAAGCCTTCTGGTAATGCTCTACAGTATATTTTACAGTGTTCGGTGTCCATTTGGCATATAGTGTGGTATTGCCCTTAGGCATTGCTGTAGCTGTAAAAGAATTCGATAAAGCTTTATCGGTATACCATCCGGCAAAGGTATAACCTACTCTTGTAGGTGCTGCAGGCATCTTACCGCCTAGAGCAGTTCCTGCAAGTAAACGTAACATCGGAACAGCTGAACCGCCATTTGAGTCAAAGGCAATAGTACCGGCATTTGCCTCATTGCTCCATTTGAGCTTGATAGTCCGGCTAAGTGTCTCAGAAGACTTAGACAATGATAAACCTTTCCATGTGATCTTCATTTCGCCGCTTTGAGTCACTTCACCGGAAGAAGTAT
Source organism: Acetivibrio sp. (assembly GCF_035371925.1). Taxonomy (NCBI): domain Bacteria; kingdom Bacillati; phylum Bacillota; class Clostridia; order Acetivibrionales; family Acetivibrionaceae; genus Acetivibrio; species Acetivibrio sp. Next base: position 38,492 of record NZ_DAORXT010000014.1, read on the forward strand.
TTACAGTAATCTGATTGTTAACAGGATTATATTTGAAAGCCGGGTTAGTCAAATCCACAACAAAGTATGCTTCATCATCTCCGTTATGGGCTGTATTTCTGTCGTAATTTTTGGTCTTATTCTTGAAGCCTTCCTCTGTATTCCCGGTCTTAATGTCCATCCAATACATATCAAAGACAGTTTTAGGTATGGTATAGGTATTTACATTTAAGATGTTATAGATCGGGTCTTCCTCATAGGCAAAGTCATAGACATTTTCCCTTTGTCCTGCCGACCACAATGGCCATTCTTTTGTATATATGGACGGAGTATAGGAATATTTACCGTTGAGGGCTTCGGCAATGAACTTCACATCCAAATATGCACCAATTTCGACAAGTAGTGCACCTGAATAGCTACTATTCTTTTGCCATGTGCCATTTGTTTTCCAGTTTTCCAAATGGTAATAGAAGTAGCCCCACATTCTAGCGTAGGCTCCCGTTTCAAACTGCAATCCAATGCCTGCCAGTTTTGTACTGAACAGCCCCATTGTAACCTTTACTCGTACACCGGCTCTTATACCGATAGTACCCATGACATATAAATCAAACTGATAGCCATTGGTGGATAAGTCGATGGTTTCGCTCTCCCCTTTCTTGCTTAAGAGAAGCAGAGTAAAGGAGTGACGCTTGAAGTTTTCGTATTGGAAGGTCATTCCAAGAGCTACATTTAGGTTTGCAGAAACCACAAAATCCACCTGAAGACCATAAGCCAAAACGTGGAGCGGATCTACCGCACTGCGTAAGTCTAAAAGTTTTGCTGATACCAAATCCACCCATTCTTCGTTGGCATCTTCCATAAATCTAGCATATTTCTCAGCTAGACCACCGCTTGCTGTACCCTCTTCTTCGGGAAGAAACTTCTCGACGTCATCCACTAATTGCTTGATGGATTGACTCAAGCTAAAGATTTTTTTGGTAGCTTCAGCTTCCCTGGCACTTTTTGGCCATGGCATACCCCAAGGTTCTTTTGCTTCCTTCAATTTAGCTGTAGCAGTAATACCAAGGCCTGTGTAGGTACCAAGGTCTAGGTTACCGGTCATACGATAGTCGGCAATATAAGGGATAATCCATTTCCATTTCCAAACGGCACCACCACTGACGTTGAAACCGAAAGTAAACTCCTGCTCAAAGAAAGCTGTTAGATCAACTTCCAAGACATTGTTGCTGCCTTTTTTCTGAATCTTGAACTTATAGTTTACCGCAACCTCCGCACGTAAGCCGGAACCTACAAGTTTCGGGTCAAAATGTACTGTTTTGGTTGAAATGCTGACAGAAAACTTCGGTTTCTTACCGTCCTGTTCCTTGTCTATGATATTGCCCATAAGCATCAATTCATTAGCACCTAGAGGTGTTCCGTCTGCATAAGTAATATCACAATCGGACAAGTCCAAGTCATCACCAAAGATCTCTCTAACCTCAGCCGTCTTGAGGGCTACCTTTGCAAGATATTCACCCGCTTCATCAAAGAAGTCACTCTCCCTCAACTGGGCTTCAATGATTTCTTGTATTTCATCCTTGTTTTCTTCAATAGCTCCCTCGAGTTGACTTTCGGAAACTTTAGTTTCGTCGTACAAATCCATGGCTGCCATAATTTGATCTTCTTCCACATCTTTATAGGTAATGGTAGTGGTACCGTCTCCATTAACTTTGATGGCTGTTATCACACCATAGGCTAAATCCTGTGCACCATTTTCACCAAATTCACCGGTAAAAAACACCAAGAAGTCGCCTACATCCACAGTGGTTTGGGAATTTAACCCCACACTTTCATATTTGGCATCTGAAAAGTTCAATTTACTGTTTTGGATATTCACCGATGTTCCATTATTGACCCAACCGGTAGTTCCGTCACCTGCATCCACATCAACAGGCAGCACATCAGGCATAAAGAGCACATCCTCAGCTTCTGCCTCTTCATAATAATAAGTACTGTCATCTATATCGATTATTTTCACATAAGCAACATCACCGTTATCCGTCTTGTTTTGAGTTCCTTTTTGTGGTTTTCTTTCTGTAGGTATGGTCCCGGAATAAACAGCAACAGTATCGCCTACCTGTATTTCTTCGCTGCCGTTGTATGTAAAGCTACCACTGCCATTACTTGCTGTATAGGTAGTATTACCCTGTTCATCGGTACTGGCAAGATACAAACCGGCATAGTCCATCAAACTCAAACCGTCTGATTCATTCAGATCACCCACAGGAATATACTTGATGCCACCATTTAGCTTCAAATTCATAGTACCGTTTTTCTCTATACTAAAATTGAAGAAACGAATCTTTGTAATATCATATCCGTCACCCATTGCTTTCAATCCATTAAAAGCATCTGCACTGTCATCATATATAACATCATCATTGAGCAACTCGATCTGATAAGTATGGCCTGGAGTAAATGCTCCACTTACAGCCGAAATGGTCCAAACGCCATTATTGTCTACCACTTTTATGTTCTCTATATTAACTGAGTCTTCCTCAGAAACCGACTCTTTGGGTGTTTTTTCAGGCGCGGTAATGTTACGGAACTTAAAATCAGTTCCCAGAATGGGCGCACTACCAGTTTTCTTCACCGATACGCTAAAATCGGCTTTTTAATCCATTGCACTTACGAAGTCGGGTATACCATCTTCATCTAAAGCGATGCCATCGGTAAGGCGTGCATAAAGTGTTAAATCGGAATTTAGTATATCATTGCCGTTTATAGGTTTGGTTTTTTGCTCATCATAATACCAACCTAAAAACACCTTTCCGGAAGGCATGGCCGGAATGGACAGGGTGCTTAGCAAAGTATCCTTTTTATAAACCTTCTCTTCCCTTGTTGAATCAATCACAAAGGTTACTTTATAATAAGTTGTCTTGTTTTGGTTTTGAGAGCCACCCGTATTCTTTCCTGTGTCGGAATCTTTCTCATTTTCATCGTTGCCGGAATCACCGGTAGAAGAATCCGGTGTTTCAGTACTCTGCCCGTTGTTCGGATCAACACTGACCCTGTCAGACGGAACTCCTGGCTCACTATACCAAGTTTCTACTGCTTTATCAGTACTCATACAAAGTGCTGCTGCCTGTGCACGGCTTGCATTGCCTTTAGGATTAAAGTTTGTGCCGTCGCCGGCCAAAATCCCGGTGTTCCAAAGCTTTAAAACCGCCTCCCGCGCCCATGGTGCTACAGTATCCAAATCTGCCGGGACAGTTGTAATATCGGCTCCAGTATCATAATCAACGCCAAAATTTTCAAAGTAGCGAACAAAAAACACTGCCATCTGCTCCCGGGTAACAAGACCGTTAGGATCAAATTTGCCGTTTCCGACACCGGCAGTGATACCGTGCTTAAATGCCCACTCCACATATGGGGCATAATAGGCATCTTTAGGTACATCGCCAAAGGAAGACTGTCCCTTGTATTTAGTCTGATCCACGCCGGCCATTCTCCCCAAAACGGTAACAAACATGGCTCGGGTCATTGTTCCGTCAGGACTAAAAGTATTTTCACCGGTACCGCTGAAAAATCCGTTTATGAATGAATATTGAACAGCATCATAGTACCAGCTCCCTTCCTTGACATCCGCGAAGGGATTCTCAATCCTCTTCTGCCACTCTGTATTTACCGATGTACTAACATTATCAGTTGCAGCAGACATTGCCCCCGCAGGAAGCATTGTGAATAACATAGCCACTAGAAGAAAAATAGATATAAATCGTTTTCCCATTGCAACCTTCCTTTCAAGTTTTTTCGACACATTGTAAATACAAAACTTCGTTTTAAACGTTCAGATACACCATCTCTTAGGGTATCTGAACATTTTGAATGTTGTGTGTATTAGTAGCGATTAAATAAGAGATTACTCCAAAGAAATGCTGTTGATAATAGTGTCCAAGTTAGTTTCCAGCGAGGTGTTGACCCCTGTATTATACGTAAAGACAATCTCTTGCTCGCATGCTTGACCGTCCACGGTAAAGAATAGATTGATATAGCAAACGGTATTGTTGTTATTGCTCGAGTTATCGTCTCCTGTAAACAAGAAGTACACAGCATCTGTTCCCCCAATGGTGGCAGCATTGTCAAATTTCAACACATTAACGTTGGAATAGGAGTCTTTTACCAATTCAACCATATAGTCTCTAGTAATCTCTTTAATACTTACAACCTGCTCAATAATAGGAGTTATAACAATACTGGCACCTTCAGCTTTTGCAACAGTAAAACCTTCAAAATCTTCAAATTCGGTAAAATCACTGGGAACAAGCAAACTCGTGAAATTTGCTTCTTTCCTGACAAGTGTAACATCTGAGGCTGCCAATCCTGTGTTTCCACCACAAGCCGCAAAGTTTAGTGCAAAAACCAGTGCTAAAATAAGTGCTGATAATCTTTTCATGTAAAATTCTCCTCTCGTATAGTATAATCTCATTCACAACATGCCTGTGTTGGTGAATTAATTATTTCAATTTCCAGTACTTAACTGGAAAAATTTTCTACAATATTGCAAGAAATTAAATTTCTTTTTGTCTAAGCAGGAATATAAAAACTGTGACCATTCATAGGCCACTCGTTATGTGAATTTGTAATTTTATCCGGTGTGCAAAATAATTTTGATTTCTTTAATATCACGTTGAGATATTTCCGAAATAATATATGTTAACTTGTATAATAAAAAATCTTTATCAAATTAATTGTATCAGTTACCGTTGAAGAAAAAATAAATTTTTCATGAATCATATTTTTTTTGACATGAAATAGTGCAGTGCATCCAACTTCTGTGCAAAAATGAATAATGAGAAAACGGAGGAATATTCATGCTGCAGATTGCTCTTTGTGACGACAATATGAACGACCTGTCCAATATGGTACATCTCTTGGATGAATATAAATCATCAAAGCATTTGAATTTTGAATACACAGTTTTTTCAAACGGATTTGAGCTGACTTCTGCTCTAGATAAGGGCAAGCTGTTTGATATATATTGCCTGGATATTATGATGCCTGGTTTTACAGGTATTGATTTGGCAAATGAAATCCGTGATTTTGACAAAATCGCCCCGATTTTATTTTTTACCTCATCGTCTGAATTTGCCTTGGAAAGTTATTCCGTGAGGGCCACTGACTATGTATTAAAGCCTGTCTCGAAAGAGAAATTGTTTTTAACTTTTGATGAACTTTTAGAACAGATAGAAGCACAAAGAAAGGAAAATGCGATTATTGTAAAAAGCAGCGATGGCATCCAAAAAATATTAATTTCAAATATAGTTTATGCAGAGGTAATTGGAAGAAATGTGTTGTATCACTTGATATCCGGTAAGGTAATTGAATGCACGGAATCCTTTTCTGCCGTCTGCAGCACTCTTTTAAAATATGAATGTTTTATCAAAACTCATCGCTCGTATATTGTGAATATGCAGTATATAGATATTATAGATAATCATAAAGTGACCCTGCAAACCCTTGATTCTGTTCCTATTGCCCAAGGGAAAGCAAAAGAAATCAAACAACAATATCTGAATTATCAAATGGAGCATTCCTGTAATGAAACAAAATGATCTTTGAAAAAGAAGATGCCAG
>NZ_DAORXT010000015.1:0-39544 GCF_035371925.1 Acetivibrio sp.
TATCATATTTTGCTCTATTTGTTTATATTTTCTAGCTTTTTGTGGGACAATCATAGAGTATATTAAATTAATTTTATCATAAATAAATTTGTCAGTCCATATCTTTTTACAGCAGCAATATCCAGCCGTATATATATTATTTGGAATCTGCATGGATTAGTACCGTTTGCAAGATTCATGGCATTGTCATTAAATTCAATACCATCCATTTAACTGGCAAAAAGCAATTTAATGTAAATGGGATACATTCTTGACACACATTTACATTTATGTTATCATATATAATGTAGGCGTTCTGCAATTTTAATTGCGGGATGCCTCATTCTATTATTTGGAGTTTTTCCATTTAATAACACTATTTTGTTAAAGGGAGATGAAAATGTATAATAATTTATTGTCCAGGGAAATGTATGACTATTTATTATGGCATGTAAGCGAAATGGAAAAGGAAAGAGACATACTTTTAAATGAACACTATGTCGAAGAAACCAAGGAAAGTATTAATTTTCAGGAGTTTTTCAATAATTACCTGGAGCAGATTAATAATTACCTAAGTACTGTATGTGTTGATAAAAACGGGTCTAACGTTTGTCCTTTTGTAATAATAGACAGCATTGTTGAAGTATATGACTCCGAAGAAGAGGAAAAATGCCGGTATCGTATTGTGCTCCCTTTTTCAAAGCAATATGATACTTCCATTGATTGTGCTTCATGTCTTTCTCCTTTAGGCAAGTCCCTGCTTTTAAAGAATGTAAATGACAATGTCAGCGTGCAGATTCCCACGGGCGTATTGCACTATACAATATTGGACATTACTCTTCCCGATATGAAGTTGTCAATGTTAAGTGATTCAACAGCATAAACCGATATCACACTTTGAAATGGAGCGCAAAGCTCCATTTTTTATTATGTATCCTAAAATATCCAGAATTAATATCATAAAAATATATTAAACCTATATACTATTTTGTCGAAAGTATAAAGGTAAGGCAATGACACTAAAATACATAAATACATATTCACACTAAAATCTTATAATAATGAAATTAAAGTAAAGAAATTAAAGTACGAATCGAAACTTAAAAAGCATATCATATTGGTTTTCTATTGATTTTCCTCTATTTTCTTGCAATTGAATAGACAATCAATATCAAATCGTACTTTTAACTCCTGCAAAGACGAGTTCTATTACTTTTTAGTGGTCTATCAGGCAAAAAACGAACCCGTCATCATAAGGAAACTAATTTAAAAACAACATATCATCAAACCAATCATGAAAGTGTGAAGCTAAACGTCACACTCGTTTTAAAGCATCCCAATATTCTAAGGAGGAACAAACACTATGACTTGGTTCTATAATCTGAAGATTTCTGCCAAACTAATGATTGGATTTATCATCGTCGCAATAATCGCCGGAGCTGTGGGTATTATTGGAATATCCTATATAAAATCCATCAGCGATGCCGATACTTACTTATACTCCAACTACACCGTTCAATTGGGGCAAATCGCCAAGATAACAGACAACTATCAAAAAATCAGGGTCAATATAAACAAAATAGTATCCACTACCGACTTAGAACAGATTAAAAATTATTCAACTGGAATTGATGAATTTGATTCAATACTTATTGAAAATTTGAATGCGTTTGAGCAAAGCCTCGACAGAGAAAATCCGGAAGAATACTATGATGAATTTGAAAATTTAAACAATTTGATAGTAAGCTCATTTGAGCCTTTGGTAGATGAAATACTCGGTTCCTATAGAATCGGCAGAATAGGCGAAGCAAAAGCCGCTATCGCTTCAAAAGCACCCAGCGTTGACAGTTCGATTCAATCTTCTCTGAAAATTTTGCACGATACATTAATTGAGCTTGCAAAACAAACGGCTATGACAAATAACACAAAGGCCAGCGTAGCAATAATAACAATGATATCACTGGTTGCCGGAAGTATAATTCTGGCATTGATACTGGGTTTTTTAATTTCAAATGTTATCAGCAAGCCGATAAAAGAAGTAGCTGATGCCTCAAGCAGGCTGGCTGTTGGAGATATAAATGTGAATGTAGAAGCAAAAACCAGAGATGAGATAGGCAATTTAATGAAGTCCTTTAGCGATATGATAGAGAGTATTCGGGATCAAGCATTAGCAATTGAAAAAATTGCCGCCGGTGACCTCACAGTAGATGTTAAGGTCCGGTCTAAAAACGATTTACTTGGAAAAAAACTCAATGAGTTAATTGACTCCACCAATGAAATCATGTCAAATATAAACTTTGCATCGGATCAAGTTGCCTTAGGGTCAAGACAGATATCACTGTCAAGTCAGGCACTCGCACAAGGTTCTACAGAACAGGCCGGTTCCATAGAGGAAATAACCTCTTCTATGACCGAAGTAGCGACCCAAACAAAGCAAAATGCAGAAAAAGCAAACCAGGCAAACGAAATAGCCATGTCTGCAAAGCAAAACGCCGAAGAGGGTAACAGGCATATGCAGGAAATGGTTCGCGCAATGGCTGAAATCAACGTTTCTTCAGCAAACGTCTCGAATATTATAAAAGTAATTGATGACATAGCCTTTCAGACCAACATACTTGCACTAAATGCTGCCGTTGAAGCCGCCAGGGCAGGCCAGCACGGCAAAGGCTTTGCCGTTGTTGCCGAAGAAGTCAGAAACCTTGCTGCAAGAAGTTCTAAAGCAGCCAAAGAAACCACCGAGTTGATAGAAAGTTCTATTAAGAAGTCGGAAGCAGGAACAAAAACTGCAAACAACACGGCTGATGCATTAAACAAAATTGTTGACGGTATTTCCAAAGCAGCCTTTATCGTCTCTGATATTGCCCATGCATCAAATGAACAGGCCACAAACATATCTCAGATAAATCAGGCTATAGAACAGGTTGCACAAGTTGTTCAGACAAACTCGGCAACCTCCGAAGAAAGCGCTGCAGCCAGCGAAGAACTCTCAAACCAGGCAGATTTATTAAAGGAGTCCATAAGCCGCTTCAAGCTGAAAATGTCAAAGGACATAAGTATTATTGACAATATCATAGATCAGGAAATCGAAAAAATGATAGAAAATTAAACAATGGTCCATAATCAAATTATCCCGAAAAAGCAAATAAAAAACATTGCACATATTTATTTTAAATGTGCAAAAGATAAATAGTGCAGTGTCGGATAATTTGAAAAAAGGAGGACTTGTTTTCCGTGAATAAAAAAATGAGAGACAAGAATGTAGTAAAAGAAGGAGTAAAGGACCCAGCTTTTTATAACGATCAAATCGACAGCAATAATGAACCCGTGAGAGCATCAATGCAAAAGGATAAGGACAAAGGAAAAAATTGCAAATGCCAAAACGGGCTGTAGAATAAAAAACCACCTCTGTCACGGGGTGGTTTTTCATTGTTTGGAATTAAAGTATTTGTATCCCAATAAGACGTAATAATAACTAAATCACATATCGGATGACATTAAACCAAATATCTTAATTAAATCTCCAATAATCGGCTTATTACTTCCGAAATCGTTATTTTCTCTTTTGCAAACCTAAATTTGATATGTTATAATAATTTGTCACTTGTGTAATGCCCATAGCGGCTATGGACACAAATATTTGTAATTTTTAGTTTCTTGTAACACAATTGAAATAAAAAGCTATAAGTCATTATCTTGTGTAAGGTGATAATATGAATTCGATTTTTATATTGGTATTGTTTCCCCTATTGGCATCTGTTGCTGTTTTACTAGTCAGACAGGATGCTTTTAGAAATATAATAGTAAGGATTTGTGCGTTAACTACCGGCATATTGACATTATTTGTTGTATGTCGGTATTTTAAGGATGGAATAGCCTTGTCCTTTGAAAACAGAAGTGCCATAGATACGGTTATAGCTTTTGTTGAGGTCTTTATTGCCGCATATATAATATTTGCAGGTATAAAGAATAAAAAGTATATTGTATCGATTTTTGCCGCTTTACAGACTGCTCTAATGCTGTGGTTTGAATTTACGCAAAAACACGGCATCGATGTTCATTCGGATATAGTTTTCGACAGGCTTTCTGCCGTTATGGTTTTAATAGTCGGATGTATCGGAAGCCTTATACTGATATACACTGTGGGATATATGAAATGGTATCACATACATCACGAAGAATATAAAGAAAGAAAGAGCTTCTTTTTTTCGGTAATTTTCCTCTTTCTGTTTGCAATGTTCGGGTTGATTTTAAGCAACAACCTGACCTGGATGTTTTTTTGCTGGGAGCTTACCACCTTCTGCTCTTATCTTCTTATCGGCTATACCAAGACCACCGATGCAGTGAACAATTCCTTCCGTGCATTGGCAATCAACCTCGGCGGCGGTCTTGCATTTGCATTGGCAATGGTATATATCGGAATGAACTTTAAAACCCTCGAGCTTTCGGTATTGACAGCCATGAAACCGGAATTGGCGGTTCTTATCCCTGTTTTCCTGCTCTGTATTGCAGCCCTTACAAAGTCTGCACAGATGCCCTTTTCCTCTTGGCTTCTTGGTGCAATGGTAGCACCAACTCCATCATCGGCACTGTTGCACTCGGCAACGATGGTAAAGGCAGGGGTATACCTTTTGATAAGACTTGCACCGTTGCTTTCAGGAACTTCCGTAGGGAAAGTGATTACTCTGTTGGGGGCTGTCACATTCCTTGTAAGCTCCATTATTGCAATATCCAAAAGTGATGCAAAGAAAATTCTGGCTTACTCAACTATATCGAATCTAGGGCTTATAGTTACCTGTGCAGGTATTGGGACACAGGAATCGCTGTGGGCAGCAATACTGCTTTTGATATTCCACTCCATCTCCAAATCCCTTCTGTTCCTGACTGCCGGTTCTGTTGAACACCAGATAGGAAGCAGGAATGTAGAGGATATGGATATTCTGATGCAGGTATCAAGAAGGCTTTCGGGATATATGATTGTTGGAATTGCGGGAATGTTCCTTGCTCCCTTTGGCATGCTCATATCCAAATGGGTTGCCATGAAGGCCTTTATTGATTCCAAAAATATACTCACAGTTATTATTTTAGCGTATGGCAGCGCCATAACACTGTTTTACTGGACAAAATGGATGGGAAAGCTTGTATCCAATGCCAACCGGAAAGACCACGTGAAGCATACTTTTCATATAGATGAAGAAATCCCCATTTTCATCCATGCAATCCTTGTTGTGCTGTCCTGCTTTACGTTTCCGCTTATATCCGAATATGTACTCGTACCGTATCTGTCGGGTCTATTTGGTCCAAGTGTGTTAATGCCCATCGGCACAAGTGATGTGAACATTATGCTTATTATGCTCAGTATGCTGTTGATACTGCCGATAAGCTTTATTCCAATATACAAAAGTGATCGGCGCAGAATTGTTCCTGTTTATATGGCCGGGGAAAATACCGGCGACAACGAGAGCTTCTACGGTGCTTTGCATACAAAACGTAAGGTTAAGCTCCACAACTGGTATATGGAAAGCTTTTTCGAAGTGAAAAAACTGGCCTTTTGGAGCAATATAGTGTGTGTCGCCATAATATTAGTGGGAGTAGTGCTTTTAATAGGAGGAATCGCCAAATGAAGTTGGTTTTGAATATCATTGTGATTATTGTCTTGGCTCCATTGGCCGGAGGGCTATTGACCGGTGTTGACAGAGTAATATCGGCAAGAATGCAAGGAAGAAAAGGCCCATCGGTTTTACAGCCTTTTTACGATGTGTTAAAGCTTTTTCAGAAGGAATCCATTGAAGTTAACACCATGCACCGCTTTTTTGTCTATATATCACTGATATTTGTTATCTTCACCACAGTTATCATGCTTTTGGGAGGGGACATACTGCTCGCTTTGTTTGCATTGACCTTAGGTTCCATATTCTTCGTCCTGGGCGGTTATGCTTCGAATTCCCCGTACAGCACCATTGGTTCGGAAAGGGAGCTTCTTCAAATGATGGCCTTTGAACCTATGATTCTGCTTACAGCCATTGGACTGTATTATGGAGACAAAAGCTTTTTTATAAAGGATATAATTGCGGCCAATGTTCCTTCTATTGTTTATCTGCCGGGAGTTTTTTTAGGCCTTTTATATATATTGACTTTCAAGCTTAGAAAATCACCTTTTGATTTAAGTATGTCACATCATGGGCACCAGGAAATTGTGCAAGGCATAACAACCGAGTATTCGGGAAAAGATCTGGCAATAATACAAATAACCCACTGGTACGAAACAATAATTGCCTTGGCTCTTGTGTACTTGTTTTTTGCCTTCAAGTCGCCCTTTAGCCACATTATCGCAATTTTTGCCTGCATTATCGCATACCTTCTGGAAATTGTCGTAGATAATGCATTTGCCCGTGTCAAATGGCAGCATGCGCTTAAATCAACCTGGGTTGTAACAGGAGTTTTGGCATCAGTAAACTTGGTTATTTTATCATTTTTTAGGTAAGGGTGAAAATATGAATTTTAGCAAAAAATCACCATGGATTTTGCATTATGACGGTTCCAGCTGCAACGGCTGTGATATAGAGGTATTGGCGTGTCTTACTCCACTGTATGATGTAGAACGCTTTGGAGTAATAAACACCGGCAATCCCAAACATGCAGATATTTTACTGATAACAGGCAGTATTAACGAGCAAAATAAATCTGTAGTAAAACAGCTCTATGAGCAAATGGCGGACCCAAAGGTTGTTGTAGCCGTCGGAATATGCGCCGCAACAGGCGGTATTTTTTCCGAATGCTACAATGTTCTCGGAGGTGTCGACAGGATTATTCCTGTGGATGTCTATGTACCGGGCTGTGCGGCACGCCCCGAGGCAATAATTGATGGAGTTGTAAAAGCCTTGGACATATTGGCAGAAAGACAAAAATACGCACGAAAAAAAGATAAATAAGAGTATAATAAAAGGGTATAAATAATTATTACGTAGGAAGTTTTAAAGAAAGAAAGTGATTTAAAATGCTTCAGCAAACAATTAATACAATATCCCCTGGCGAGCTTTTGGCATATGCATTAAGGCTCAAAAATTCAAATTACCGTTTGGTGGCGATTTCCTCCACCAAAGTGGAAAACGGCATAGAAATGAGTTATTCCTTTGACAGCGGCGAGGATTTTGTAAATTTAAGAATAATTGCCGAACCCGGGGATGAAATAGAAAGTATCAGCAGTATTTACCCTTATTCGTTCCTATATGAAAATGAAATCAAGGAGCTTTTCGGGGTGAATATAACGGGTATTAATCCGGATTACAAGGATAAACTCTATAGGATATCCGTAAAGACACCGTTTAACATGAAAGAGGGTGATAAATGATGGGTAAAAAAACGGTAATCCCCTTCGGCCCTCAACACCCGGTTTTGCCGGAGCCCATACATTTGGACCTTGTGCTTGAGGATGAAACAGTAGTAGAGGCAATACCCTCTATTGGATATATACATCGCGGTCTTGAAAAGCTGGTGGAAAAAAAGGATTATCAGCAGTATACCTATGTGGCGGAAAGAATTTGCGGCATTTGCTCGTTCATGCACGGCATGGGTTACTGTATGTCCATTGAGAGCATAATGGGAGTACAAGTCCCCGAAAGAGCGGAATTCTTACGAACCATCTGGGCAGAGCTTTCCCGTATACACAGCCATATGCTGTGGTTGGGGCTATTGGCTGACGCTCTCGGATTTGAAAGCCTGTTTATGCACTCGTGGAGGCTCAGGGAGCAAATCCTAGATATATTCGAGGAAACCACCGGAGGAAGAGTAATATTCTCCGTCTGTGATATTGGCGGTGTAAGAAAAGATATAGGTTCGGAAATGCTCAAAAAAATCGGTTCGATATTGGACGGTTTTGAAAAGGAATATTCTGAAATTACAAAGGTATTTTTGAATGATTCATCCGTAATACTTCGCACCCAAGGACTTGGTGTGCTCTCAAAGCAGGCTGCTTTTGAACTGGGCGCAGTAGGTCCTATGGCAAGAGCCAGCGGTATCGATATTGATATGAGAAAAAGCGGGTATGCAGCATACGGTAAACTCAAAATTGACCCAATTCTTGAAACCGCCGGAGATTGCTATGCAAGAACATCGGTCAGAATCAGAGAGGTTTTCCAATCCATTGACTTGATTCGTCAGTGCATAGCCCTGATTCCTGAAGGTGATATTAAGGTAAAGGTTGTGGGAAATCCCAACGGTGAATATTTCACCCGTTTGGAGCAGCCTCGCGGAGAAGTTTTATATTATGTAAAGGCAAACGGAACAAAGTTTTTAGACAGAATCAGAGTCCGTACTCCAACCTTTGCAAATATTCCGGCTCTGTTGGAGACTCTAAAAGGCTGTCAGCTTGCTGACGTTCCCGTATTGATTCTAACCATTGACCCTTGCATAAGCTGTACAGAAAGATGATGCACAGGATGGCCGTAAATTTGGATAAATAAAATGGTTTTAAATAGGATGGTGTAAACTATGTCTTTCTTTACAATGGCAAAGACGCTTATAAAAAGTATATTTCACGGACCATATACAGTCCAGTATCCTCTGGAAAAAAAGGGCCCCTTCCCTGCTTCAAGGGGCAGAATAGAAATTAAAATAGAGGACTGTATATTCTGCGGACTGTGTGCAAGACGCTGCCCAACCGGCGCCATTAATGTTGACAAAACAGAATCCCGATGGAGCATAAACCGTCTTCGCTGTATACAATGCAGTTATTGCAGCGAGGTTTGCCCTAAAAAGTGCCTTAAGATGGATAGCACATACACTGCTCCGTCATTTGAAAACGTAGAGGATGAATATAAAAATGCACGAGTACCCGATAACAAAGAGAATAATCGAAATATCGCAGGAGCATGCTAATAAATATAATGCCAAAGAAGTAAAGCAAATCAACTTGGTGGTGGGTGATTATTCCGGCTACGTGGCCAGCTCCATAGAACTGTATTTTGGAATTATTGCAGAGGGAACCTTGTGTGAGAATGCAAAGCTCAATATCAAACGGGTAAAACCGATGCTTAAATGCAATGAATGCGGCATTCTCTTTGAGAGAAAGCCTTTTTCCTTCGAGTGTCCCTCCTGTGGCGGCCAAGGAAGCCCAACCAAGATAGGACACGAATTTTTTATAGAATCGATAGAAATTTGATGGGGAGTTTTGGAAATGTCAGAAAATAGAGAAATTGAAGTAATGCAGTCAGTCTATGACAAAAATGATGAAGTGGCATCTCAAATAAATAAGTCTCTAACAAAGAGGGGCATCTACGCTGTCAATGTTATGGGTTCACCGGGTGCAGGCAAGACCTCCACATTGATTCAAATAATTAAAAGGCTTGACGGTATTACCCCCTATGTCATTGAAGGCGATATTGAATCGGATTTTGACACTAAAACCCTTCTTTCACTGGGAGTTAAGACCATACAGATAAACACAGGAGGAGCCTGTCATTTGGATTCACCGTTAATTGGCAAGGCTGTGGATGACTTAAACCTTGAAAAGGGGATTTTATTTATAGAGAATATCGGCAACCTCGTCTGCCCTGCGGAATTTATGATTGGAGAGCATGCAAAAATGCTGATTTCCACTGTAACCGAAGGCAGCGACAAGCCCTACAAATATCCCCTTGCTTTTGAAAAGGCGGATATCATTATTTTAAACAAGTGTGACCTTTTGCCCTATGTCGACTTCGATGAAAACTTCTTTCTTGAGGGTGTCAGGGCATTAAACAAAACAGCCCCCGTAATAAAAGTATCCTGCAAGACAGGCGAGGGCTTTGATGAAGTGATGCTATGGATAACCGAGAAAGCAAAAAAGTAACAAAGAAAATAACAGTTTCAGGTATAGTTCAGGGGGTCGGTTTCAGACCCTTTGTCTATAATATTGCAAAAAAACATGGAATACCAGGCACCGTAAGAAATATCGGGGGTTTGGTGGAAATAATATTGCAGTCCTCTGAGGAAAAATATAATGATTTTTTGAAGGACTTGAAAGAAAATCCGCCTTACGGATCTAAAATAATTAATATTGAGACGGAAGATATAAAAGAACGGGAATTTAGAGGATTTAGAATCATCGAGAGCAGGGATGATGAGGAAATCTCCATAATTCCGCCGGACCTTCCCGTATGCGAAAGCTGTGAAAGGGAGCTGTTTAGTGAGGCCAACAGGCGTTTTCTAAATCCCTTTATCAACTGTATGTCCTGCGGAGCCCGTTATACCATTATAGAAGAGCTTCCCTATGACAGGCACAATACCACCATGAGAGATTTTGACATGTGCCCCTCCTGCCGGGAAGAATACACATCCCCCAAAAACAGGCGTTTTCACGCCCAGACCATATCCTGCTACGACTGCGGACCTTATTTAATTTTCAACAATCTTACCGATGACAATGAACTTACTGAAAATGATGCCTTTGAAGAAGCAGCAAAAATCATAGAGTCCGGCGGAATAATTGCAGTAAAAGGTATAGGTGGCTATCATTTTGCCTGTTCTCCGTTTAAGGAAGATACCGTTTTGAAGCTTAGAGAACTGAAGGGACGTGAGGCAAAGCCTTTTGCAATAATGTTCGAATCGGTGGACTCAATACGCCAGTACTGCATTGTGTCCGAAAAAGAAGAAGGACTTTTAAAGTCAAACGCAAGACCCATTGTTTTGCTGTATTTAAAAAACGGCTCCATGGCCCCTTCCGCTTGCCAAGGCAGCATATACTGCGGAGCTTTTTTACCCTACACCCCGCTTCAAATGCTGCTTATCAAAAGGTGCGGACCTTTAATTATGACAAGCGCCAATATATCCAACAAGCCTATAATAAAGGACGATCAAGAAATGTTGTCGTTAAAATCTCCCTTGCTAAACGGGGTTTTATACAATAAACGAAGAATCGTACGCTCTGTCGACGACTCAGTGGCCAAGGTTGTGGACAGCACCCCGCAGCTCGTTCGAAGAAGCCGCGGCTATGTCCCCTACCCTGTTTTTTGTCCAAACGATAAAAAGGAACTGCAAATTTTTGCGGCGGGAGGCGATTTAAAAGCTTCTTTCTGCCTTTATAAAAACGGAAATGCAGTAATGTCCCAATACTTTGGTGATTTGGAGGAACGGACAGTTCTGGAGAGGTACAAAGCCTCAGTCAAGGATCTATGTCATCTGTTAAAAATCACTCCCGATATTGCAGTTTGCGATATGCATCCCAACTATTATTCGGCCAAATTTGCCCAAAGCCTGGACATTCCGCTGATATACGTCCAGCATCATCATGCGCATATTGCATCGGTTATGGCAGAGCATCATTTAGAAGGACAGGTTATCGGTGTTGCCTTTGACGGAACGGGGTATGGTACCGACGGGCAAATATGGGGCGGTGAATTTTTAATCTGTGAAGGAGCAGAGTTTAAACGTGCGGCCCATCTTCGTTACACACCGGTTTTGGGCGGTGATGCCTCCATGCGCGATGCAGCAAAAACCGCTGTTTGCTTTTTAATAAGCTCGGGTCTTGACCAATATATAAAGGACGAGCGTAAAAATATAATAAAGGCTGCTTTGAAGAATAATATCAATACCGTACTCACCTCAAGTATGGGAAGACTGTTCGATGCAGTTTCATCCCTTTTGGGAATCCGGCATGAAAACCGTTATGAGGGAGAATGTGCGGCAATGCTGGAAAAAGAGGCTGTTTTGGCATTAAGGAAAGGAATAGAGCCTAAAAAGATAGCCTTTGAAATCAATCAAAAAAGTGATTTAATAGAAATAGACCCAAAACCGGTATTGGAATCCCTATGCCATCATAGATACAGTGCTGGCATAGATTCTCTTGCCCTGGGTTTTCATTATGCCGTTGCGGATATAATATTAAAGGTATGTGAGATAATACGTAAAGAGCAGAATATTAATACAATCGCCCTAAGCGGCGGCGTATTTCAAAATACTGTACTGATGGAACGAGTGCTTAAGCTTTTGAGGGATAAATACTTTAATGTTTACTACAATGTGTCCGTCCCGCCCAATGACGGTTCGATTGGCCTGGGACAGACCTTTATTGGATTGGAGAGGTGATAAACATGTGTGTTGCAGTACCCGGTAAAATAGTGGAAATTAATGGAGATACAGCAAAAGTCTATATCCTCGGAAATATTTGCGAAACAAACATTAAGCTGGTTTCGGCTAAAATTGGGGATTATGTGCTTATTCATGCGGGCTGCGCCATTGAGGTTCTTAAAAAGGATATGGCTGAAGAAATATTGTCGCTTTTTAATGACCTTGAGGAGGAGCAAAATGAAGACTCTTGAGACTATAAAGAAAGAGCTGAAAGAGTATGACGGCAAGAATATTAAAATAATGGAGGTCTGCGGCACCCACACTTCCAGCATTTTTAAAAACGGAATCCGAAGTCTCCTATCCCCCCGTATACAGCTTATTTCGGGTCCGGGCTGTCCTGTGTGTGTAACAGCATCATCTTATATCGACAGGCTCGTAGAATATTCTTTAAAGGACAATCATTGTGTTTTGACTTTCGGTGACATGATGAAGGTAAAGGGAAGCAAACTCACCCTTACTGAAGCAAAGGCAATGGGGGGAAATGTAAAAATCCTCTATTCTCCCCTTGGTGCAATCAAGGCTGCAATGAAAAACCCCGATACCCAATTTGTTTTTGCTGCAGTGGGATTTGAGACCACCATTCCCATTTATGCACTGCTTATTGAAGAGATAATCAAGAATAATATAAAAAACCTAAGGATTATGACATCGCTTAAGACCATTATTCCTGCGATTTCATATATTTGTGTAAACGAGAAAAAAATAGATGCTTTTCTCTGTCCCGGTCATGTCAGTGTTATTATCGGCTCCTCGGTTTACAGCGAAATGGCGTCAAAGTACCGTAAGCCTTTTGTAATAGGCGGATTTGAGGGCGGGCATATTATAGCTGCAGTTTATGAAATTGTCCGTCAAATTTCAAACAACGAATACAGTATGAAAAATATGTATCAAAGCGCAGTAAGTTCCGAAGGAAATGAAAAAGCAAAAGCTTTGATTTATAAATATTTTGAAGCTGCAGACGATTACTGGCGGGGAATCGGAATAATAGAAGGTTCAGGTCTGAGACTTAAGGCCGAATACAAGGACTTTGATGCGGGAAGCACAAGCTCCGAGGATGTTGATATCACCCCCGCAGGCTGTAAATGTACTGATGTTATATTGGGAAGAATAGCTCCCGTGGAATGCCCTCTGTTTGGCAAGGCCTGTACTCCGTTAAATGCAGTTGGAGCGTGCATGGTTTCTTCCGAGGGTGCCTGCGGAATCTGGTACAGAAATTGTGAGGTGTAGAGAAATGAAAATAAATATGTCCCACGGCAGCGGCGGAAAGCAAACGGGAGATTTAATAAACCAAATATTCTTAAAGCATTTTGACAACCACATATTAAACAAGCTTGAAGATGCGGCGGTGCTGGATATAAAAGGTAAAATTGCCTATACCACCGATTCCTTTGTCGTAACTCCTCTGTTTTTTAGCGGCGGGGATATCGGAAAACTTGCCGTATGCGGCACAGTAAATGATATTTGCATGATGGGGGCCATTCCCAAATACCTTACCGCAGGCTTTATTATTGAGGAAGGCGCGGAAATTGAGACCATCGACAAAATTGCCCTTTCAATGAAGCTTGCGGCAGAAGAAGCCGGGGTCAAAATAGTCGCAGGAGATACTAAAGTAATTGAAGGCCGTGGCGGCATTTATATAAACACGTCTGGTATCGGTGAAATAGCTAAAAGCGGCATCAGTATTTCCAATTGCCAAAAAGGCGATGCCATAATACTTTCAGGTAGCTTGGGAGACCACCATGCCGCAATAATGTCGGAGCGAATGGAGATAGAAAACAACATAAAAAGTGACTGTGCTCCACTTGTCTCAATTGTTAAAAGCCTAATTGAAAGCAATATAGAAGTTCATTGCATGCGGGATGTGACCCGGGGCGGGCTTGCGACAGTACTCAACGAAATATCTTCTGCCTCATCCTGCGGCGTTGAGATATACGAGGCTTTCCTTCCCATCAGCGATGAAGTCAGAGGACTTTGTAATATTCTTGGACTCGACCCTCTTTATATGGCAAATGAAGGGAAAATGATAGCCGTTGTGCCCGAAAGCCAGGCCGAAACAGCTCTTCATGCGGTTAGAAGGAGCAAGTACGGTGAAAACGCCCAAATCATAGGCCGCATTGTGGACGGAAGCGGAGTTACAATGATTACAACTCTTCAGGGAAGCAGGATATTGGATGTTTTATACGGTGAAGGACTTCCCCGCATTTGTTAAGAACATAATGCAAAAGCTCCGGCAGACACTTAAGATTCTTACCGGAGCTTTTAATGTTTGGGAGATTTAATTATGAAGATTTATTTATGAAGATTTATTGGCAAAGTTTTAATTATAGTAGACAGAATAATTCAGGCTTATGACTCTACAGGGAATTTATCAATATACTTGAGTAAATATCTCTTTAGAATATTGTAGTCGGTTGAATTTATCTTTCCGTCTCCATTTAAATCCGCAGATTTTTCACCTGCCGGTATGGTTTTAATTAAATTTAAAATATATCTTGACATGATTGTAGAATCGGTGGAATTAACCTGTCCGTCACCATTGAGGTCGCCGTACTTGAAAGTTGGCGTCTGTTCCATTGCAAAGGTAAACCAGTCAACGTTTACAGCTCCTCCAAACACCAAATACACATCATGTTTTCCCGTTACATTATTAATACTGCAGCTTTGCTCTTGATAAGCATTAAAGCCTCCCGTCGCAGTCACTTGCAATGTACCTGCAAGAGTACCCGTCGGACTGTCGAGCCGTATTTCTATTTTCGGAGTACCGGTAGTTGAAGCCATTATTTTAAATGTGTTTGCACCGTTTCCGAAGTTTACATTCTTATATACCATGTAGTCTCCATTTTCAATATATCCCAAACCACTTCCGCCGTTTGCACCCACTACTTGTACAGTGGTAGAATTGGTAGCGTCATAGCTTTCTGTTTCGATCTTCGAAAAAGCATTTCTCTCAACCGGTGTTTCCGGTTCGCTTGTACCTGCGCCTACAAAGGTTGTAACGCTTTGGGGTTCCAAAGTAACCTGGAAGGTGGTTCCGCTTGCATTTATAGCTGATTCCTTCCTGAGATTCTTCGAACTTGTAGTAACATATCTATCCCACTTGCGAATGCTGGTTCCCGGAACAGATATATTGATTGTCTTGGCCTCAGTGCTTTTATTTATAACTACTGCCACAACACTGTTGTCCTTTTTGTTTTTGTAAGCAGATAAATATACGTTGTATGTAGGATTTTTTGTTGCGTCAACCCTTACATATCCAGGGCGGACAAATTTCGAGTAATGAGCCATCATATAACCGCGCTTGCTTATAGTGCCATCCTCTTTCATAGGTCCGTAGGATCTTCTGATATACCACCAAACATATGCCTGGAAATTTCCCTCTACCAAAGCATTGTGCATATTATACGCAACCTCTATTGCCTCAGGCCAGCGGTCTGCCGAATTGCTGTCGCTGTTCGGGACATAAACCTCAGTCATCCAGAGCTCTTTTCCTGCTCCTTTTTGCTGGAATAGAGGATAAGGCATATTGTTTACAGTCGTACCGTAGAAATGTGCACCGAGTATATCCATATTTGCAAGAGCCTGCGGATCGTTTAATATTGGGTCCGACATATTTTTAAGATACTGGAATGACTCCGGCGCCATAACCCTGCAGTTGATCGATCCGGCATAGTCTTTCATAAAGCGAAGCATTTCCTGAGGAGTCCACCATGTCCACTCATGAGCATAGTCAGGCTCGTTCTGGACTGAAATCGCATACAAATCCACACCATTACTCTTCATGTATGCAACAAAATCGTTAAGATGCTGGGCATATGCTCCATACTTATCGTATTTAAGTCTTTTTTGATTTGGTACGCCGTTACGAGTAAAGGTCTCCACCATATCACTTGGAGGATTCCATGGAGAAGCGAAAACTATTGCTCCATGCTCAATCGCTCTTTTAGCGGTTGCCAATTCTTTTGACCAGTTATTCCTGTTCTCATCCACATGAATTCTTAAAATGGTAAAGCCCAACTGTCCTTCCCCGTTTCCGAAAGCTGTATCCCTCTGTGCGGCCGTCAAGTCGGAAATCCAAACGGGATGGTTCATTCCTCCGAAGCCTCGGATTACTTGTTTTTCTGATGTCAAATTAATTGTTGCAGTTTCTGCCGCATCTACTGTTATTCCAAAGCAAAAGAGTTGGGTAAAAAGAACAAATAAAACAGTAGAAAATAGCAGCAATTTTCTTAACTTAGACATACTATTCCCCCCCATATTTTGCACATTCAATTCCCCCCATATTTTTAATTAAACACCCCTTATAAATTAATTTTGCTGTTCATGTTACCTATACGAACGCAGTTTTCATTTTAAGTTCGGAATTTTAAAAATTAATATAGAAATTCTTAATAAACTTTAATAAATAAAAATGGAAAATACATAACTGGGGAGTATAAAACTATTTTTACACCAACCGATGCTCAAAAGAATAATATAGCATTGTGAACTACTTTACCGGAGGCGATTTATACAATGCAATATGCAATAATGTCCGTAGCACCCGGACAGCATCGGTTGCCACCTCTGCCCTACCCTTACAATGCATTGGAGCCTGTAATCAGTGCAGAGGCTTTAAGAATTCATCACGACATGCACCACAAGGCTTACGTCGACGGCCTGAACAGGGCGGAAATCAGCCTGGTGGAAGCGCGGAAAAATAATGATTTCAAATATATAAAATACTGGGAAAATCAGCTGGCCTTCAATGGCTCAGGACATATTCTCCACAGTATATTCTGGACTGTCATGGCGCCTTTGGGAACAGGAGGGCAGCCCGGCATACACACTACAAGCCAGATAAACAGCTATTTCGGAAGCTTCAACGCCTTCAGGGAGCAATTCAAAAGCGCCACTGAAAATGTGGAAGCATCAGGTTGGGGAATCTTGACCTGGCAGCCGACATGGAGACGGCTTGAGATTTTGCAGGCAGAAAAGCATCAGAATTTGACCCAGTGGAGCGGAATCCCGATTCTTGTATGTGATGTCTGGGAACACGCCTATTACCTGGATTACCAAAACAGGCGAAAGGAATATATAGACCGGTGGTGGAATTTAATCAACTGGCATGAGGTTGAAAGACGGCTTCTTCTTGCAATGAACGGCCAGGTACCCCTTACTCTATAGTTAACAATTCCCGGTTCATTTAATCCATAAAAAGTCAGAAGAGCAGTTTCTTCTGGCTTTCTTTTTGACCTCTCGGCGTGAAATAAAGGAGTCGAAAGTAACACAATTTACATAAATAAATATACTGTAATATCAGTTTATTTATTGGGGTGATGTTTTATGTTCTCATACTATCAAAGGCAGTGTCCCGCAGGTTCGGTTCCTTATACGATAAGAGCCGGGGACACTTTGGCCGCTATAGCAAGAACATATGGAACCACTGTTCAAAATATTATTAATGCAAACCCGGGCATTGACCCCTATTATTTAAGAGTTGGTCAAGAGATATGTGTTCCGTTAACCGTACAAATATATCCTTCATGTCCGACAACAAACTATTATGTGGTAATGCCGGAAGATACCATCGATTCAATAGCAGCTTACTTTAATATAACTCCCCAGCAGCTCTTGTATTCAAACTACGGTATTGATCCTAACGATTTATATGTGGATCAAATTTTATGTATACCAGTTGCCCCTTCACCGGTCATTGTCAATGTCAATGTGGCACAACGAACTCTTACAGTATACCGCAACGGAAGCCTCTACAGAACCTACAGGATAGCTTTGGAAAATCCTGCATCGCCCATCCCGAGGGGAACATTTACAGTTTTAAACAAACAAGTTGATCCCGGAATTGAGATGGGAGCAAGGTGGATAGGTCTGTCTGAAGCAGGCTTTGGAATACATGGTACAAACACACCGGAATTTATTGATGTTGTCTCAACCGGAAACAATATAGTCATGTCCAACCGGGACATAAGCGAGCTGTTCAATCTTGTGCCTGTGGGAACAACCGTAACCGTATCATGATTTCAATTTATTGCAACTTTAATCAAAAGGGGTGAAATAAAAAAATGTATCCGTATTTTAATCGTCAATGCCCTGTTGGCACCACATCCTATACTGTACGTGCGGGAGACAGCCTTTATCTTATTGCAGGCAAATTCAATACCACAGTACAGGCAATTATCGCCATAAATCCAGGCATTGATCCGGAAAGGCTGTACATAGGCCAAGTAATTTGCGTACCCCAGGTACAACCCCAATGTCCTATCGGTACATCTCCTTATGAAATAAAAAGTGGAGATACCCTCTTTAGCATAGCCGCAAAGTTCAATACCACTGTTGGAGATATACTGAATTCCAATCCCGGCATTGTACCCGAAAAACTTTATGTAGGACAGACAATTTGCATCCCCCAGCCAAAATCGGAAAATCCCGGCTGTCCTACGATGAACTATTATGTTGTCCGCAGCGGAGACAACTTGTCAATTATATCAAGAATATTCAATGTGACAGTGCCGCAGTTAATAAACGCAAATCCCGGATTAAATCCCAATATACTTTATGTAGGACAGGTAATATGCATACCTGTAGCTCCATCCCCCGTACAAATTATAATAAGTATAGCAGCCAAAACCCTGTCACTGTACCGGGAAGGAAGATTAATAAAATCATATCCTGTGGCAATAGGCAAACCAACAACACCCACTCCCCTGGGAACATTTACAATAATAAACAAACAGGTTAATCCCGGAGGACCGTTCGGAACACGATGGATGGGACTGTCGGAGCCCCACTATGGCATTCACGGTACCAACAATCCGGCTTCCATAGGAACAGCTGCATCCAACGGGTGTATTAGAATGTACAATGACGATGTCAATGAGCTCTTCAACCAGGTACCGGTCGGTACAGTGGTAACCATCTACTAAGTAAACGCAAAGTAATATATTTGACTCCAATGAAAAGAAAAAAGGCAGGCTATTATTAATGTAACCTGCCTTAAAACTTTAAACCAAATCATCTCCTATTATATAACGCTGAACCCATTATTGCATCCCTGCCGATATTTTTATGCACTCTTGATGATTGGTATCCACTTTGCCGTCCTTATGCCTTGTACTGTTGTAAAAATGTATGTCAAAATGCCCGTCAATGCCATTGCCTTTAATATAATCATAATTTATACCTGCACCGTAATCTCCGCTTCTCCACGATGTCCAAACTCCGGCGGCAGCACTGTCATTTCCCGCATGGGGCATTGCCGTCATACTGGCAGCGATTTTTCTTCCGTTATATTTGATTATCACAGGTCTTCTTACCCAACTAAAGCCTCCCCATATTTCCTTCATAATGTTGGTGTCCTTTACGGTAAGAGTTTCGCAGTCGGCATGGTTTGAACCGGTTGTGCGCTTTGCAAAAAAGGATTTTCCGGTATAGAAATCCACCACTTCAAAAGTAGTTCCCCTTGGAATTACATACTGCGCCTCCGTCCACCAATCCAGAAGCTCCCCGTATTTTTCACCGGGAGTACTCTTTACAGGTACATTATGCACCGGAATTTTTAATTTTTGACCAATATTAAGCACCGTCGAAGAATTGATGTTATTTACTTCCATCAACTCATATGCAGAAATCCCAAACTTTTCAGCAACACTCCACGAGCTGTCGCCTTTTTGAACCGTATAGCTGGTATAAGTAATATACGGACCGCTTGACGAATTGCTTTGGCTGTTGTTTGGATTTTGAGCTTGCGTTTCCGGAGGCTTAGCTTGTGAAGTACCGGATACAGGTATTTTTATTACCTGGCCTATGTCAAGGTAGCTTTTATCATTGGCACCGTTTAATTTTAACAGCTCGGTAAAATTTACGTTGAATTTCTGGCTCACGGTCCAATAGGTATCACCCTTTTGCACAGTATAAAGAGTATTTTTTATTGTACTTGGCAAAATCACCTTGTCCCCTATACGAAGCATGGAATTTTCATTGGCATTGTTTAAAGACAGAAGCTCACGAAAATTAATTCCATATTTCTGGCTAATATTCCAATAAGTATCCCCGGACTGGACTATGTGCACCAATTGGTCATTAAATGGAAGTATTATTGTCTGTCCCGGATATAATACCGTATTCTCATTGGCATTGTTCGCTTTCAAAAGACTGGTTGTAGAAATATTATATTTCTGGCCTATCTTCCAGAATGTATCACCCGATTGTACTTTGTAATCAACATTCTCTGCAAAAGCAAATCCCGCACTTCCTGTTATGATACCTAAGCTTAAAGCCCCACAAATTATAGTTTTCTTAAATCCCATTTCATTAAATCCCCCTTGTCGCTGTATAGTTTGCTCTATGAATGCTTCTTAGGTTTACATAAAAAAGAATTCGACTTATACTAATCAAATCCTTTGTGTAAATTGTGGTAAGGAGATTTAGGAGTTTTAAGAAATTTTAAAAATTTAGTTAAAAATTTATCAAATTATGAAGACAAGATTGAATCCCTCAGCTATAATATATAGATGTGGGAGATGCAGCCCCATTCATTAAAATACCAACATTTTATTTTAATGTATAAAAACAACATTAAATTTATGAAATGTATTTTTGAGGTGAAGAAAATGAAAACATTGGAGAGTCATAATCGCATCAAAGTAACTGTTAACGGCCGTGAAA
This sequence comes from Acetivibrio sp., assembly GCF_035371925.1. NCBI lineage: Bacteria > Bacillati > Bacillota > Clostridia > Acetivibrionales > Acetivibrionaceae > Acetivibrio > Acetivibrio sp. The sequence goes on from NZ_DAORXT010000015.1 coordinate 20,743, forward strand.
TGGAGGTATATGACAACCTCACCATCCTTCAAGCTTTGCTTCAGGAGGATATACACATTCCACACCTGTGCTATGATATCAGGCTTGAGAGGTCAAATGGCAATTGCGGATTGTGCGTTGTTACCTTAATCTCCCCCGATGGCGAGAGAGATGTCAAAGCATGTCAGACTCCCATCAAGGAAGGTATGGTAATATGTACCAATAGCCCCAAGCTTGAAAACTACAGAAAGATACGTTTAGAGCAGCTACTTTCCGATCACAATGCGGATTGTGTTGCTCCCTGCGTAATGACATGTCCCGCAAATATTGATATTCAATCATATCTGCGCCATGTAGGCAATGGGGATTTTGAAGCTGCCATCCGTGTAATTAAAGAAAGAAATCCCTTCCCCGTTGTATGCGGTCGTGTTTGTCCTCACACATGTGAGTCTCAATGCCGCCGCAACCTCGTGGATGCACCCGTGGCAATCAACTATGTAAAACGTTTTGCCGCTGACTGGGACATGGCACAGACTCAGCCCTGGACCCCTGAAAAGAAGGCACCAACAGGCAAGAAAATTGCTATAGTCGGAGCAGGTCCATCCGGTCTTTCCGCTGCATATTACAGCGCAATTAACGGTCATGATGTAACTGTTTTCGAGCGCCAACCCCATGCGGGTGGAATGATGAGATACGGTATACCCGAATATCGTCTTCCAAAAGCTATTCTTGACAAGGAAATTGAGCTTATAAAGAATCTCGGTGTAAAAATCATGACTGAAAAGGCTTTAGGAACCCATATCCATCTTGAGGACCTTCACAAGGATTTCGATGCCGTTTATCTTGCAATAGGTTCATGGCAAGCAACCCCAATGCATATTGAAGGCGAAAAGCTTGAAGGTGTATGGGCAGGTATAAACTATCTTGAGCAGGTGACAAAAAACGTTGATATTCCTTTGGGAGACAATGTTGTGGTAATCGGAGGCGGAAATACAGCCATCGACTGTGCACGTACAGCTCTTAGAAAAGGAGCAAAATCCGTAAAACTCGTATATCGCCGTACCCGTGAGGAAATGCCGGCAGAGCCCTACGAAGTTGAAGAAGCTCTTCACGAAGGGGTTGAAATGCTGTTCTTGATGGCACCTACCAAAATTATATTAAAAGACGGCAAAAAGAAGCTCGTTTGCATAAAGATGCAGCTCGGAGAACCCGACCGTTCCGGCCGTCGCCGTCCGGTTCCTATTGAAGGAAGCGAATTTGAAATAGATGCCGATACAATAATCGGTGCCATAGGTCAAAGCACCAACACCCAATTCCTTTACAACGACCTTCCGGTAAAACTCAACAAGTGGGGAGATATCGAAGTAAACGGTAAAACCTTGCAGACTTCCGAATACAATATATTTGCGGGCGGTGACTGTGTAACAGGTCCTGCAACGGTAATTCAGGCTGTTGCCGCAGGCCGTCAGGCAGCCGAATCCATGGACAGCTTCCTGATGAAGGGCTATATCAAAGAAGCAAGCATAGACTACAGCTGCAGCCGCGGCTCCATGGAAGATCTTCCGAAATGGGAATTCCGTGAGATACCGAAAGTTGCCCGTGCAACAATGCCTTCACTTTCTTTGGAAGAGCGTAAAAACAACTTTAATGAAGTTGAATTGGGTCTTGCTGAAGAAATTGCAAGAAAAGAAGCGCGCCGCTGTCTCAAGTGCGGATGTAGCGCCCGCTTTACCTGCGATTTGAGAAAAGAAGCGAGCATTCACGGAATTGTATATGAAGAGCCGGTTCACGAGCGTCCGTACATTCCGAAGGTTGATGACCATCCGTTCATTGTCCGCGACCACAACAAGTGTATCTCCTGCGGACGCTGTATTGCTGCGTGCGCCGAGATTGAAGGTCCGGGTGTTCTCACCTTCTATATGAAAAACGGTCGTCAGCTTGTAGGTACAAAAAGCGGTCTTCCTCTCAGGGAAACCGATTGCGTAAGCTGCGGTCAATGTGTTACTGCTTGTCCGTGCGCTGCCCTCGACTATCGTCGTGAGAGAGGAAAAGTGGTAAGGGCAATCAACAATCCCAAAAAGACTGTTGTCGGATTTGTTGCGCCGGCAGTCCGCAGCCTCATTTCAAATACCTTTGGTGTTTCATATGAGGAAGCATCTCCGTTTATGGCAGGACTCCTTAAAAAGCTTGGTTTTGACAAGGTATTTGACTTTACCTTTGCCGCAGACCTGACCATTGTGGAGGAAACCACAGAGTTCCTCTCAAGAGTTCAAAACAAGGGTGTAATGCCTCAATTTACATCCTGCTGCCCTGGATGGATCAATTTTGTTGAAAAGAGATATCCTGAAATAATTCCTCATCTGTCCACCTGCAAATCACCGCAGATGATGATGGGTGCAACTGTTAAAAATCACTATGCAAAGCTTATGGGAATAAATAGAGAGGACCTCTTTGTGGTATCTATAGTTCCATGTCTTGCAAAGAAACATGAAGCTGCCCGTCCGGAGTTTGCACCCGACGGCATCCGTGATGTGGACGCAGTTCTTACAACCACAGAAATGCTTGAAATGATGGAACTTGCAGACATCAAACCTTCGGAAATAGAACCTCAGGAATTTGACGAGCCTTACAAGCAAGTTTCCGGTGCCGGAATACTCTTTGGTGCTTCCGGTGGTGTGGCTGAAGCTGCCCTTCGTATGGCGGTTGAAAAACTTACCGGAAATGTGCTTACCGACCATCTGGATTTTGAAGAAATCCGTGGCTTTGAAGGCGTAAAAGAAGCCACAGTAGATGCAAGCGGCGTAAAAGTCCGTGTGGCAGTTGTCAGTGGCCTGAAGAACGCTGAGCCTATCATCGAAAAAATACTAAACGGTGTTGACGTAGGGTATGACCTCATAGAAGTAATGGCGTGTCCCGGTGGATGTATCTGCGGAGCAGGACATCCGGTTCCTGAAAAAGTGGATTCACTTGAAAAACGCCAGCAAGTTCTTGTAAATATAGACAAGGTTTCAAAATACAGAAAGTCTCAGGAGAATCCGGATATCTTAAGGCTTTACAACGAGTTTTACGGTGAACCGAATTCTCATCTGGCTCATGAACTTTTGCATACGCACTATACTCCAAAACACGGTGACAACACCTGCAGCCCTGAACGCAAAAAAGGAACTGCTGCATTTGACGTTCAAGAATTTACAATTTGTATGTGCGAATCCTGTATGCAAAAAGGCGCTGAAAACCTTTACAATGATTTGAGCGCAAAAATAAAGCTGTTTAAAATGGATCCGTTTGTTCAGATTAAGACAATCAGATTAAAGGAAACTCATCCGGGTAAAGGCGTGTATATTGCCCTTAACGGCAAGCAAATTGAAGAACCTATGCTTGGAGGTATTCCAAACGAATCCAAATAATAAAATGCAAAAGTTGATTGGCGTATAATAGAAACGGACCGGATAAAACCGGTCCTTATTTTTATTTAAAACTTGTATCAAAATTACATATTGGATAATCCCGTGTATTTTAAAGCTTTAGGTTGTTTACGAATTCTTCATTATAACGTTTTCTATAGCGTCTGCAACATCCTCGCAAGCATCACAGCACTTTTCAAGGTAGTGGAAGGTCATATCCCATCCTGCGATCTCTTTATAGTCATTGCAATTGCAATACAAATCTCTTGTCGCCTCTGTAAATAGCCGGTCTCCCTCTTCCTCAAGCTGATTGACTTCAATAATTAATTTGTGTAAATCCGGAGACTTTCTGAAATTAATGAACTCACTAAGTGCTGTTTTTAACGAATTACAGCATTTCACAATAATCTCGGTCATTTTTATGGCCTGCGGGCGGATGCTTTTAACATTATACATATATATACGCATTACTACGTCTTCAATTGAGTCGGTCACATTATCTATTGCATCCGTCAATGCCATGATATCTTCTCTCTCAATAGGAGTTATAAATTCTTTTGCAAGCTTTTTAACCATTATATGTCTTGCTTCGTCTCCGCTATGCTCTATAGCGTGCATTTCCTTCATTCTTTCCGGCAATTCTTCCGCCTTGTAATTATTCATAATCTTGTTCAGCAAATTTGCCGCCTGGCAAGAATAGTCCACCAATTCCACAAATGTGTCAAAATAATATGAATCTTTTTTTCGTGCCATAATCCAAACCTCTTCCTCAAAAATATATTTCCATTACTTTTATAATCCGCTTTAAAAAATGTTCATAAACAACAATGCCATCAAAAATCCTATCAGTCCGCATCCCGGGAAAGTCAAAATCCATGCTGTCACCATTTCTTTTACCACTCCCCAGTTAACTGAGGATATGCGCTTTGCCGCACCCACACCCATAATAGCTGTCGTCTTGGTATGAGTGGTGCTGACCGGCAAACCGAAAACAGATGCTATAAACAAGCATATTACGCCTGCAAGGTCGGCAGAAAATCCTTGATACTTTTCAAGCTTGACCATGTCCATTCCAACAGCTTTAATAATTCTGTATCCCCCAATGGAAGTACCTGTGGCCATAACTGCCGAGCAAAGAATAAGCATCCAGTTGGGTATGATGAATTCTGTCACTTGTGCTTGTCCCCGTGATAAAAACATACCCAGCATAAATACGCCCATAAATTTCTGTCCGTCCTGTGCACCATGCATAAACGCCATACCGGCACTGGATAAAACCTGGGCGTTTTTGAAGAAACCAAAAGTTTTTGACCTGTTGACCCTTCTAAAAATCTTCTCAACCAACTTTACTACCGTCCATCCCGCTGCAAATCCCAATGCCAAGGACAATATCAGTCCGTAAAGAACATTAACCCATTCATTAAAATTAATACCGCCAAGACCTTTCTGAAGAGCAATTGCAGCACCGCTTATTCCGGCAATAAGTGCATGGCTCTCGCTGGTCGGAATTCCAAACCACCAGGCAGCCGTTGCCCAAAGTACAATCGCAAAAAGAGCGGCACAAAGGGCTACCAATGCTTTACTGGAATCTCCCCCGAAATCAACCATTTTAAAAATGGTCTCCGCTACTCTTGCATTGAGCTTGGTCATAACAAAAACGCCAAGAAAGTCAAAAAATGCTGCCATTATTATGGCGGCACGCGGACTTATTGACCGTGTCGAAACACAAGTGGCAATTGCGTTAGGAGCATCAGTCCATCCATTCACCATTATAACTCCCAATGTAAGAATCGTAGTTATAATTAACGGAGGACTAGATATTAAATAACTTAAAAATTCCGTAAGTGATACAGTCATATTCCCTCAACTTTCTTTATATTGCATTATTTTTTGATAAATAATTTTAATTATCCATTAAAACTATTTATCAATCGATTTTAGCATAGCATATTTTAGCAGGATTCGCAATAGTCTGACATGATTATATATTATATCCTTCTTCATGCCGTTTTAACCTAAGACTTTGTCTTGTAATTTATAAATCGCAGTGATAAAATCAAACATAAAACAGACTTTTCGTATACTTTTTAGTATATCTACAGATAAATATGATAAAGGGAGTTTGAAACTATGAACATAAAACAACTTTCAATAGAAGAAGTCTCGCATATATTCAATAATTCAATGCAATTTGATTTTCCTCAAAATGAAATAAGGCCGTTAAACAACATTAAAAAGCTTATGGGGCAAAATTCATACCCTTGCTTCGGTCTCTATGTGGACAGCATTTTAAAAGCATATGCTTTTTTTTGTCATGCTGCTTCAGGCGAATGCCTGCTGCTTGATTATTATGCCGTAACCCGGACAGACAGAAGTCAGGGATATGGGAGCATATTTTTAAAAAATTTGCAAGAAAAGCTCAATAGTTTTTCCGGAATTATAATCGAGTTGGAAAGCCTTAATGCGGCAAAAAACGGAACCCAAAGGCTGGAAAGGGAAAGAAGGATATCTTTCTATGAAAGAAACGGCGCGCAGAAAACCGGTATTTTCGCTAACTTGTTCGACGTGGAATTTGATATATTCTATTTGCCGATAAAGAAGGAATGGGATAATTCCTTTGTTTACAGAGAGCTTGACAAAATTTACGATACTATATTTCCGAAAGAATTCCGCGGAAAGAGAGTATTTATGTCTTACAGATAACCCCCTTACCTTTTGCTCTTTTCATTTCATTCCAATGGCTAAAAAAATTGAACTGCACGAAAGATATAAATTCGTGCAGCTCACAAAGCAAGTCAAGTCCTGCTATATTCCGAATTGAACTTCACACAGATATTTGTATAAGCCGTCCTGTTTTATTAGTTCTTCATGAGTACCCGACTCAACAATCTCCCCGTCCTTTAAAACAAGGATGTTGTCAGCCTGTTTTACCGTAGACAGCCTGTGAGCTATTACAATAATAGTACGGGTGCCTGCCAATTCGCCAATTGCCTTCTGAATCTCTGCTTCCGTCTCAACATCAACTGATGCGGTTGCTTCGTCCAATATCAATATTGGAGTGTTTCTAAGAACCGCTCTGGCAATGGACAAACGCTGTTTTTGGCCTCCAGAGAGCTTTACGCCCCTTTCTCCCATGACAGTGTCATAGCCTTCGGGAAGCTGCATTATAAAATCGTGAGCCCTTGCAATTTTCGCCGCATTCACAATATCCTCAAAGGAAGCTTCCCTCGTTCCGTAAGCAATATTGTCGGCCACACTGCCGTTAAAAAGAAATGTATCCTGAAGTACTATGCTTATTTGATTTCTCAGCGAAGATACCGTTATGTCTTTAATGTTCATACCGTCAAGAAGAATTTCTCCCGATATGGGATCATAAAACCTTGCTATCAGGCTGATTATAGTACTCTTTCCCACTCCGGTCGGTCCCACCAGTGCTATCATCTGACCTGGCTTTGCGTCAAAGCTTATGCCTTTCAAAACCGGATTTGAAGGAATATAGTGAAAGCTGACATTTTTAAAGGATATTTCACCTTTGGAATTTGTAACGGTCTTTGCACCTTGACTGTCAACAATATCCGGTTCGGTGTCGATGAGCTCAAACACTCTTTCCGCTCCCGCCGTAGCCTGCTGCAAATCCTCAATTACCCTTGCCAGCGTGGTGATAGGCTGGTAAAAAAGCCCCAAAAACATTATAAATCCTACAATATCGGCCGTACTGACATAGCCTTTCAATGCAAACCATCCGCCAAAAGCCACAACGATAACCGTTCCAAGGGAGCTTGTCATTTCCACCACAGGATGAAATATTGCACTTACCTTCAAGGCATGAAGTATTGCAGAGGTGTATTTTCTTGCTCTTTTTTCAACACGCTTTTTCTCCCTTGACTGCTGGTTGAAAGCCTGAATCTCCTTGATACCCGAAATATTATCCTGCACTACTGCATTGAGGTCCCCTAGTTTCCCTTGCGCCTCCCGAAAATTGGGAAGTACTTTTTTGGTAAATATTCCGGAGCCCAATACCAAAAACGGTATGGGTATAAGGGTAAGCGCCGCAAGCAAAGGATTTATTATGAACAACAGAATTCCGGTACCTACAAGGATAAGTACATTGGTAACAAGGTCCGGAACGGCATGGGCTATTAAAACCTCAAAGGTTGCCGTGTCGTTTATTGCCCTGGACATAAGCTGCCCGGTCTGCTTGTCTTGATAGAAGCTCAAAGACAACTTTTGCAAATGCTCGTAAACAATCACCCTCATGTCCGCGACCAGTCTCCATGCAGCAACATGGCTGAAATACCGGTACAGATAAGTAAAAAACGCCCTTGCAACGTACGCAGCAGCAAGTATGATTGCAATATTGCGTATTTTCACCATATCGTTGGGGCCTTCTTTTGACAATATATCAACCAATTCTCTAACTTTCCATGGGGTAACAAGATTGAAGGCTGTAATTGCAAGCAGGCTTATCCCGGCGATTATTAAATATTTCCAATATTGTCTTCCTTGTTTCAGTATTCTGATAAAATTCTTCATAGTATGCCCCTCCCCATAAAGACGAATGCTCCATAGTAAGTAACCCTTATAAATTTGATATATTATATCAATTGGTGTTCTGAATCTCAATATATTTTTTGCATTTTTATGTTTTAGGAACAAAAGATCACAAATAAATTATTTTGCTGCTATATGGAGTGATTTACATTTCTTAATCGTCTAATATATGATTATTATAATGCTGCAAGTAAATTTCCTAAGAAGGGGTTAGGGTAGAAGTAAATATGCATAAAAACGATATTACATATAAAGAAGACGAGGATTTGATAGAGCAATGGATAGAAGAGTATGGTGAAGATGTTTTACGGACTGCTTACTTCTTTGTTAAAGATTATTCAGCATCTGAAGACATATTCCAGGAAGTTTTTTTAAAGGTGTATAAAAATATAAGAAAATTCCGCGGCGAATCAAGCATAAAAACATGGATAATAAAAATTACCATAAACCAGTGTAAGGATTATCTCAAATCCGGTTGGGCCAAACGAATCCTGTTAAATTTTGGCCTTCTTGACAGTCAAAAAGATGCTGTGGCAAACACTTCACTTGACAAATACCTGACACTGTCGGAAGAAAGGCAAAAGCTTCTTAACAGTATTACGAGTTTACCTCTTAAATCGCGGGAAGTGCTGGTCTTACGCTATTTCAATGGCTTTAATGAAAACGAAATCGCTTCTCTATACTCCATATTGCAAAGGGCACCGTACGAAGTAGGCTACACAGGGCAAAGACTGCGTTAAAAATTATGTTGCAGAATGAAGAGGAGGTATAATTATATGGAAGAATTTGGAAAAACTTAAGGATGAGATGCCTTGCTTATTGCAAAACTTAGAGGTTCGAAATGAACTTAAGCAAAAGGTTTTAGATAGAATTGATTTAAATAAAAAGTCATATTGGAAATCTAAAGCCAGGGTATGTGCTACAGTTGCTGTTAGCTGCATTGTACTTTCAATTATGATTTTTAATATACCTTAGTAAATGCGCAAATTTCTCCGGTAATCGCTAAAATATCAGCATGGATTCAAGAAGTGACTAACATACCTGTAAAAATACCCGGTTCATGGGAGCCTGTTTCAAAATCTAACGAAAATGAAGAAAACTTATTTAATTATTCGTTTTTTGTTGATTATACAAAAGACAGATATTGCATCGATGTCTACTACGTTAGCAATCCTGTCCCAATCAGTAAGGCAATAGTTCTAAATAAAAAGTATTCTCCCATAGGGTACCAATCTATAGGTTCTCTCGAAGGTGAAAAAATTACAAGCGATGCGATTAGTTTACCGGATTTCAACGATAAAGCAAAGGATGCAGAAGAATTCACACTAATCTCCGGTGTAAAAGCTTATAAAGATAAAGAAGGCGCCAACATATGGTGGAAACACAAAGGCTGGATGTTTGAATATTTAGGAAATACAAATTCTCTGGATAGATTAGAGGAGCTTGCTTCCCTGTGGGAAAAAACTTCTATAAGTATTGGTTCAGGCCAAGTAAAAATAGTTGAAGGCAATAAATCCAATGCTTGGGTCACATGGGAACAAGGTAATATTCGTTACAGCTTCAGTATGCTCTTAGGAGATAACCTAAGTAGTATCATCCAATGTTTAAACAGCTTTAAGTCTGCTAAAGAGGCATCAGGCTCTCCATTTTTGCAAAGTCTTACATCTGAAATTCAAGAAGCAGAGGAGCTGCCCATAAGAATACCTCTTTTATGGGACCCTATTGCCGAATTTGACTGTGTCAGCCAGACAGATTATGAATAAATGCATAAGCAACTTTAGAAATTCCCATATTATTCCTTGGGAATATAAAAAACATTGCTTGCAAGGCTGTAGAAGCCTCTAATATAATAGATTCTAATTTTTTTGTTATGTGTATTGACTGTATGGCTTGTTTTGTATTAATATTAATAAGGTAAGATTTAGTAATTGATTAATATCAAGTGAAAGGAGTGTTGTAAATGAAAAAAACAATATTCTGCGAGGTGCTTTATATATAACTTAATATCGGACCGAAAGCATTTTTGTGCTTTTTAGGTCAACCTTTATTATGTATAAGTAACCGTCACTTGATAGTAAAATATATACTATTTAAGGCTGCACGATGGGTTATCGTGTTTTTTTAATGCCAAAAACAAACCGTGGTTACATATCACGGTATTTTTATGCCCTTTTGAGGGTTAATAAAGTATCAAAATATGAAATATTCGTTAGAAAGGAATTATTATATATGAATATACCGATAACAGTGACACAAAAACAATTATCAGAGTTTCTTTTAAATACAGCAGTAGTAAGGCCGGTCTTCATATGGGGACCTCCCGGCATTGGAAAATCCGCTCTGGTACAGCAGTTCGCCGAATCCTTAGGGCTCCCCTGCGTTTCCCTACTTGGAAGCCAGCTCGCTCCGGAGGATATTATCGGCGTACCTCAAATCGTTGACGGATTGAGCCGTTTTTGCCCTCCGAAGATGATAGCAAGAAAGGAGCCTTACTGCTTGTTTTTAGATGAATTGAATGCCTGCACTCAAGAGGTTCAAAAGGCATTTTACAGCCTGATTCATGAGCACAGGGTTGGCGAATATGTGCTTCCCGAGGGTTCTATTGTAATCGGTGCCGGCAACAGAGCACAGGACAGTGCCATTGTAAAGCCCATGTCATCGGCCTTGATTAACCGTATGTTACATGTACAGCTAAAGGTTTCCCATAGAGATTGGTTGGAATGGGCATCGGCAAACGGAATTCACCCCTATGTCTATGAGTATATAACCATGCGTCCCGACCATCTTTGGACAGAGCCTCCGAAAACCGAAGAACCCTTCTCCACCCCACGCTCATGGCATATGCTCAGTGATGCATTAAACGAGTATGGGGACAACTTAACCGATGAGGCTTTGGAAATATTGGCATATAGCTGTCTGTCACCGCACCATGCAGGACAGTTCAAAGCTTTCATAAAGCAGATAAAAAACCGCTATCAGCTGGCGGCTATCATAGACGGTGAAGAGAGATGGCCGGACAAACCCGAAGACAGGGATGTTCTCTATTTTCTGTCCCAATCCTTCCGCTCACAGCTTATAAAACAGCTTCCCGTCGAGAAGAATGCAATGAATGAAAAGCAGAAAATGCTTGCCCATAGAGCAAAAGCATTAATTAAGGAGCTTTCTCTCATCAGTCTTGAAATGGCACAGATGGTGGTGTCAAAATACGGTGATGATGAAGGACTGCCCGGCTGGTTCATGGTCGATATTGTCCGGGATTTGCCAAGGCTGGTAGAAAGGAAGGAAGATTAGGCAATGGCAAAGAAAAAAACTTCTTTTAACAAGGATATTGCTTATGAAAACTATGTTAAAGGGTATGAGATTATACAACAGCATCCCATTTTTTCTCCCCTTCTCCACCACGTTCGCGATATCCGCAGCAAAGGCAATTTATGCCCGGAAAATGGATGGGCGGTAATTACCAGAAACGGATACCTCCATGTTCACCCCACCCGCCGGGGTGAACCTATGGAGTGGGCTTATGTCATTGCCCATTGTTTGCTTCATTTGGGACTGGGTCATTTTCAGGAAAAGTCCGATCCCATCAAATGGAATATTGCCTGCGACTGTTATATTGCAAGGTTTTTGTACGACATGAAATTGGGAAAACCACCGGTGGAAATGCAAAACAGTATAGATTTTCATGTTGCTTCTGAGGAAAAACTATATGCCAATTTTGTCGAAAACGGTGTACCGCCGTCAATGACCGGCTTTGGCACAGCCGGAGCAAATTGCGGCGATATGATTATGGCACCGGAAATGAACAATTGGTTTGTGCATAAAATCGACTGGGTCGCCTGTTTTGCCCGGGGTCTTTCAATGGCGGTTACCAGCGCCGTTAACGTGGCAGCAGGAAAAGAACCCTTTCTTGGAGCTTCCAAGAAATCGCAAACTCCTGCAACCATGGCAAAAAACTGGTTTATCAGTAGTTACCCTCTTTTAGGTGCTTTAGCTGCAAGCTTCACAATTATTGAGGACCCGGTAATTTGTGCCCGGATGGAAGTGTCCGTTGCGGCTGTCAATGCCTATATGAAGGAAATATATATCAACCCGGCTGCCGGCTTGGATGAATACGAATGCCGCTTTGTAATGGCTCATGAACTTTTACACGTCGGTTTAAGCCATCATACAAGGTGTCAGGGCCGTGACCCTTTTTTATGGAATGTTGCATGCGATTACGTTATTAACGGATGGCTGGTAGAAATGGGCCTTGGGGAATTACCCAAAATAGGAGCCCTCTATGACCCCGACCTTAAAGGAATGTCGGCCGAAAGCATATATGACCGGCTGGTTACGGATATTCGAAAATGCCGAAAGCTCTCAACACTGAGGGGAATCGGTCTGGGGGATATGATTGATAAAGATAGTGCCGGATTGTGGTCCGCAAATGACGCAATCACCCTTGATGAATTCTGTCGCCGCTGCTTGCTTCAGGGTCTTTCGTATCATGAGGAGCAAGGCCGGGGTTATATCCCCGCAGGATTGATAGAGGAAATACGGGCATTAAACCAGCCTCCTATCCCTTGGGATGTGGAACTGGCAAAATGGTTCAACAATTACTTTTCTCCGTTGGAAAAAGTACGTTCCTATGCCCGTCCCAGCCGCCGTCAATCAGCCAGCCCCGATATTCCCCGACCCCGTTGGGTGCCGGCGGCGGGTGCGGAAGACGGGCGAACCTTCGGTGTCATACTCGATACCTCCGGTTCCATGGACCGGGTATTGCTGGCAAAGGCATTAGGTACTATTGCCAGCTACAGCATTTCACGGGATGTTCCCTATGTGAGGGTGGTCTTCTGTGATGCGGCAGCCTATGACCAGGGTTATATGGCTCCTGAGGCCATAGCCCAAAGAGTAAAGGTAAAAGGGCGGGGAGGGACATTACTGCAGCCGGGTATTGACCTTCTGGAAAAGGCCGAGGATTTCCCAAAAAACGGTCCTCTTTTAATAATTACCGACGGTTATTGCGAGCCTTTGAGGATTCGCAGGGAGCATGCTTTTTTGATACCAAAAGGCCACAGCCTTCCTTTTCTTCCTCGGGGAAAGGTGTTTAGGTTCAGTTGACGGCACAAAAAGGAGCTCATATTATCGGATGCATATTTTAATATACAAGCGAAAAATGTGGAAGAAACCTTGTCAAGCTTAAGTTTCTTCCACATTTTTAAAGTTTTATTATCTTTGTTTCCCGTATTTTATATCTTTATTTCCGCACCAAGTACCTTCAAAAACTTTGCAAGCCACTCAGGATGTGCCGGCCAGGCCGGTGCTGTAACCAGATTGCCGTCCACATGGGCTTTATCCAAGTCCACACTTATGTATTCACCGCCTGCTGCTTCAATATCAGGGCCAACAGCAGGATATGCAGCACATTGTCTGCCCTTTAGGATACCGGCAGCAACAAGTACCTGAGGTCCATGACATATTGCAGCAATAGGTTTGATTTCCCTGTCAAAATGCTTTACGATTTCCAAAACTCTTTTATTGAGCCTTATATATTCCGGAGCACGCCCGCCTGGAATCACAAGAGCATCGTAACTATTCTCATCCACCTCGTCAAAGGTTGCATTCAAGGCAAAATTGTGACCCCTTTTTTCACTGTAACTCTGGTCGCCCTCAAAATCATGTATTGAAGTGCGAACCGCATCCCCGGCTTTTTTATCAGGGCAAACAGCGTGGACAGTATAACCTGCCATCAGAAGAGCTTGAAACGAAACCATTACTTCATAATCCTCAACAAAATCTCCCACCAGCATAAGTATCTTCTTAGCCATATTATAGCCCCTTGTATAAATTTGTTTATGGGACTATTATAGCAAAAATTAATACTTGTTTCCATAATTTCCTTTTCATTGATTTTATAAGAGCTAAAGAACTTAGTGAAAGCCCTTTAGCTCTTCATCGGTTAAGGTATCTACGAAAAGGTTGGGGAGTTCATTCTCGTTGGCACATCCCTGAGCATAATACCAGTCAAATACCTGCTTTTCGATTTCTTTCGTGCTTCCTTTGACGCTGTAGGGATATACTGCCACAAGTTCGTTTGTAATTTTGCTTTTTAACCCTACTTTTACAGCTTCACTCTCTGCCATGGTAACAAGTCTGCCTTTCAAATAATATTAGTATCGATACAATATTAGATTTTCCTATAAACGCTTTATTTATTCATAAAATATGCTTTTATAGCGACAACTCCTTGTAATTGTAGAATATCTTGTCGCTCCTGCTTGCCCATTCGGCCATTGGTTCGGGAATCTTGTCCGCATAGTTTTTGTCATTGGTATAATAATAGATACCGTCATCTTCAATAATAGCAACATACATATGCTCTTTAGACATAATGTACCAGCAGCAGCCGCTATAACCTCTCAAGTGGGACTGTCCTGACTTTACTTTTTCACCGTTCCAAATATCTTCCGAGTAAAACACATACGACGTATACATAATAAAATCTTTATATTTATCGCCCACAAGTTTCTTAAACAATTCATCCTGCTGTTTTGTATCTACAATGCCGACTTCCAATGCCGTAGGCATTTTAATTTCTATCTCTCCTTTTATATACTCGGAGCCAAACGACACTCCCATCCCGCAGCCAAAACTATAATCGTCGCAATCTAAATGTAATAAATCGTTTTCAACCCTGAACTTAAACAAAACACCATTGATATTTTGATTATTGGTATCATCCTTGAAAATAGTTTTTGCAGAACCTTTTTTGATAATGCCGAAGTTCTCAAGCACTCCTGTGTTTAAACCGTTGAATGCATACAGCTCATAATAGATTAGATCATCGAACAATACTTTTATATCTGCTGTAGAACCGCCAAAAAACGCCGACTCTTTTCCGGTCCAGTGGCCCTCAAACTTCTTGCTGTCTGCACTTGGCTGCTGTGGCGGAATAATATCTGCGCCCTCTCTTATAAGATACATCGGGTAAATAACATTATCATTTTTCCAGCATCCCTGTATGTAGTCATCCGTCTTGAATATACCTATGATTTCTCCTTTTTCATTTGTATCTTCGGAAAGATAAATTGTCCGGAAATCTTGCATTTGAATAATATAATCAATATAACCTTCGAGTTTTATGCTTGTTTTATACTCATCATAATAGTAAACTCCTGAAACCTTGCCTTCCGAAATATTAAACTTTGCATGAACCGGTTTATTGCCAATAAAGCCTGCAAACCAACCGTCAGTGGAATTATCCTTTGAAGCTCCCACAACATTCGTACCGGTTATATCGGTTATCTGCCATTTGTTTGATTTTTTTGCCAAGTCAAATGTCATAGTCTCGGATCCCAAAGTCACACTAACCTTAGCTGTGTTTCCCTTCTCATCTGTATCATAATATATATTATCTATTTGCAAAGCACTTATCCAATCCTCCGACTTTTCTAGCGTTATTTTCTTGTTTGATATATTAAGTTCGTTTAATCTTTGTAAAACCCCATCAATCTTCTCTTCGTAGCCGTTTAATACATTTAACTTTAAAAACTGGAAAACAACATCCGTAGGATTATCCGGATAATCGTTAAGCTGTATTTGGGCTGAATCAAATACAAAATTTTTACCATTCCACTTATAAAATCTTGATACATAAAAATGAAACACATCATAGCTATACCTGTTTTGAACATATCCGTCATAGAAGCCATCATTGTTCGCATCTACCAAGTGGTCATCACCGACTCCTGTAGCAGATGCACTATATTCTATCTGTCTAATTTCATTTCCGTCTATTTCATACAATGCAAATCCCGATAATGCGACTCCGTTTGTAAGACTTTCCAAAATATATTTCTGTTTTTTATTTTGCATTTCGACTATTTCCACGCCTGACGTTCCATAGCCGCCTTCCCCAAGCTCTCCTATTTTTTGCAGTTCACCATTAAGGTCTTCTCTTATCACAAAAATCTTTAGTCCGTAATCTGCTTCACATGCAATTACAAATTCCGTTTTTCCGTCTAAATCAATGTCCTCCTCTATAATTTTCTCCACATCTTTATCAATTCCGAGAAAATCCATATACTTCTTATATCCTGTCTTTGTCTGGGTCGGAAGTATATTCGGAGATTGCTCCGGGCTTTGAGTGTATAATTCATTTTGATTGGGATCTTTCGGTTTGTCGGACGAACAGCCGGTAAGCAGTAAAGCAAGCAATATTAAAGCACTAAATATTGAAAGAAAAATTCTTTTCATAACACACAGCTCCCTCATTGAGAATATTATTCCTTACAGACTGCCTTCTTTCCATAGACACTAGCTTTCATTTGCCTTTGCAGATACTTTATTTACATTTATACGCCATAGATTTCATGGTTGATACTGAATAAATCATTGTGTAAGGAAATGACTGGAATCAAATCTGCAAATACTTCCATTTACTTTAATGACGTAATTATACTGCTAATTATTTTTCGTGTCAATCTGCCTAAAACTTTAATTCCCCAATCTTAAATGTTCAGTTATATTGAGCATCAAAGAATTCCAAAGGTGTAAACATAAAGCATATTTATCATCACAGCATTAAACAGCATAAAAAAGAGGCTCTAACTCCGCAATTTCAGGAAATTATCGCCTCTCTAATTTGCTTAAACTGCTTAAGGTATATTATCGAAATTCAAATCTTAAATACTTATTTTATCTGCGAAAAATCAAAGGTATCGGCAAATTCCTGCAAGTCCTCAGCTGTTATGCCTCCTGCTTCTGCATTCCTTCCTGCAAGCACGTTTATTGCAACGTATGAATTTTGCAAATCTGCAATAACCAGTGCTTTAGTATCGCCTAGAGCCAATGAAACCTTTTGCCCGCTGCTTGTCTTGTACTCCCACTCCGTGTAAGAACTTGCATCACCGACGTTAAGATAAGTAGATGAAAAAGTGCCTTTTACATAGTTTCCAAACTGATAATCAATGCGTGTGCCGTTTTTAAGCAGTGTTTCTCCATCATAATGAAATGTACCGTCGTCGTAAACATAGCCGCTCAAAACTGTATTGGCATTTTTGGAAAACTCACCTATATTCGCCTCTTGTATTAATTCTTTTTGATTGTTGACAATTGTCATGGAGTTATGGAGTTTTAGCTGATATTTGGCGACAATCTCCTCCAATTTCTCAGCCATTTCCCGTGTGTAAACCAAGTACATCGGGTATTTCTCCGTAAACTCATTGGAACTGTTCCCCACCTCACTCAAAAATTTTCCGTCGGTGTCATATCCCGCAAGGAACAGATTCCATTCGGCACTGGCTTTGTATTCATTACTGTCGGGATACCCTTGCAAGACAATCAAGTCCATTTTTTCTGGCACATAGCCACCGGTGGACGCTTCAATCTCATCTGCCGAATCGGAAATTTGGGAATTATCTGTCAGGGCCGTTTCGTTGTCACTGTTTTGGAAAACCAGGTCCCTGATCCCATACCAGCGAGTAGCCAAAGCAGTAATTCCAAGGGTTGCGGTAACGGCCGCAACAGCAACTATACTTATTATCTTCTTCATATTCATAGATTTTTGACCTCCTGATTTTTCTTTACTTCTTTCTATAATTTTCTCAGCAAATTGATCCGGCATCACAGCATCGGCTTCCTTGCCTTTCTGCATCCGAAACAACTGATCCGATATTTTGTCTGCATTTTCGATGTCATTGAGCCGTACAGCCTTTTCCAATTCCTTTTTCAATCGCGAAATGTTATCCATAATAAATTCCCTCCACCTTTCAGGTAAAGCGCTTTACACTTTATATATATTTAAATTGGTCCAATGTAACTTACT
Source organism: Acetivibrio sp. (assembly GCF_035371925.1). Classification (NCBI taxonomy): domain Bacteria; kingdom Bacillati; phylum Bacillota; class Clostridia; order Acetivibrionales; family Acetivibrionaceae; genus Acetivibrio; species Acetivibrio sp. Next base: position 38,482 of record NZ_DAORXT010000015.1, read on the forward strand.
TTTCACCAATCTTCATTTTTTTGACAATGCCCTGTATTTCTCTTCTCAGCCTCACCAATCGCATTCGCATGGCTGTCTCGCTGACCCCTTGCTCCGAAGCAATTTCTTTGATTGACTTTCCCTCGATATAACGTTGCTTATACAGATTGTGCTGATTTGTATCCAAATTGCCGATTACTTGGCTGGTATAAGCTGTCTCATCGATTTTTCGGTCAAATTCCATTAAGATCGTTTCACATAAATCGGCGTTGTCTTGGGGAATATTCTCAGACAGGTACTCCGTTGCAGAAATCCTTTGCCGCTTTAGATGCTTTAAATAGGTAGCCGTCATATTTCGTGCCGTTTTGTATAAAAATGCAGCAGGTTTTTCATGCTGTAAAAAGGCTTCACCTTTTTGGTACGCAATCAGAAAGACCTCTTGGATTAAATCCTCGGTAGACTCCTTGCTGCCTGTCATCGAAAATATATATTTATAAATTCTGCCATAGTTTTCTTGGCAAAGCTCCTCAAAAGTTTTCATTTTGTCCACCTCTATTATATTTATATACTGTTTTGGCTGATGTAACAAAATTTTTTAGGTGGATAACGCAAATTATTTTTTACACCTTCCAGCAATAAACAGTGATATACTATAGACTTGGCCTTTTGATAATGTTAACATAAAAACTCCTTCCCGGATAGTATTTTTATAATTACTATCAAGAAGGAGGTTTTTGATTCTTATACATGCAGGTTTTCAATCATTCTCTTTTGAGAATACAGTAGAAATCACAATCTTGCATTCCATATTTTTAACATTACTTGTTTTGTAGAGTGTATTTTTCAAGGACCATGTGAGCCATATATTTCACCATCTGCTGACACTATATTTTTTTATTATCTCTTCAATAAATGAAGTAAATTCCTCATCTACAATATATGATTTTTTCCCCGAGCGTATTTCCGAAGCAACTTTACCGTCGGTAACAGTTACAATCCAGATATAACCAGCAATTTTAAATAACTGTATAGATGTTTTGGATTTTCCGTAAAAATCAATTATCTTTTTAGTATTCAAACATAT
>NZ_DAORXT010000016.1:0-39182 GCF_035371925.1 Acetivibrio sp.
TTTCTTGCTAAGAAGGATTGTAAAAATTCCGATACACAAAATTATTTACATTACCCATATATTACATTATCATACGCAAAAACATTTTTAGAGGCAATTACCACAAAGAATACAATCATCATCAAAATATTTTTAAAACCTCACCTATAATAACAGCAATTGCATCATTGTATAAGGCATCTTACTGTCATACATAGGCCAATCTTCCATTAGAGTAATTGCTTTTTTGCTTTCATCAGAATACTCAACAATATTATTATCATGATTTTACTTGTCATTTTTTTACTGATATAAAAAACAAATGTACTGTAAGTAATGCAGTAACACCAAAAACAGTAATGCTAATTGAGGTTAGGCGCTTTTCATAAAACGCTTAAAAACACCTGAAATATAATTCTTAAGAAAAACTTTTTAAATACTTTTGAAATCTGAATTTTATATAAAAACTCGAAATTACGGTTAAAAATTCTCAATTGATATGCACTTTTATCAACTCATTTAATCGAATTTTTTTAGATATTCCTTAAATCTATCTATCTCCATCTTTAATATAAACTGCTGATAGGCATTTTTTTCTGCCAAAGCATCGGCAAGGTTCTTTTTTGCCATAAAAGTACTTTTATCTGCTACACCTTTTCCTTCCGACAAATAAACTTTCTGCTCATCATCGCTTAAGGTATAGTTTAACATTCCGGAAGACCCAAGATATTTTAGGCCCGCCTTTACAATGTTCTCCTCAACGCAAAGCTTCATGGAAAGCTCATCAATATAAGCTCTTCCGTTCCGTTTATTAATTATGTGCTTTATGAGCCCCAAAAGGTTCAATACAAAGCCTTTAAAGGTATAATTCGGAAGAACGCCAAAATTTATTATCACCTTTTTGGGATTGGCAAGAGCAATGGTCTCTTTAAAAATGTCCGTATTGCTAGGAGTAGAGAGGAATATAAGCTCGCCGCAGCTTTTCACCGAAAATCTGTCAACGGTATTCTCAATGGGGCATGTTGCCTGAAGTCCTTCGTAGAATATTTGTGCATTGGGATATTTCTTTAAGAGGTTTTCAATAGATGTTTTTCTCTCATCTAAAATTTCTCCTTCAAACAGCTTCCTAGATTCTCCGAAAGTTTCAAACATATATTCCAAAGTCAGTTGAATACCTGCGTCTTTGTTGTAGTTGTTTCGGCTGACCTTGAAGGTTATATCAAAGTTCCTGCCTTCAAAGGACTCATCCTCTCCAAACCACTTGACCGCCGGTATTCTGTTTCCATTTTGGTCTTCTATTACCATTATATGATGTTTTTTCTCCGTCATTCTGTCACTTAAAACAGTAACATTCCTTATGCAAAAGCAAGGAGCATGAAATCCTTCTCCATAGGGTCCCGCCGATTGGATTCTGCTGTAGAATTCTTCATCTATATTTTCTATCTTAAGCTCCATATCGGCATTGACATTTATCATGTCTTTTATAAAATATCTGTTTTCTGCCTCCAGCTCAATCCGGCTGATAAAATCCTCAATATCATCCTTTTTGATTGAAAGTCCTGCAGCCTGGGAATGCCCTCCAAACTTAAGAAGCTTTTCGCTGCACTCCTTAATCAGTTCGTAAATATTTACCTCCTCAATGGATCTTGCTGAACCTACCGCGGTAATCCCGTCCTCTTTTAAAGAAAACAGAATTGCCGGCTTTCGATAAAGCTCGCAAATCCTTCCGGCAGCAATCCCGATTATCCCATGGTGCCAGTACTCTTTATAAAGCACCAAAATTGTCTTGTTTTTCTTTCGTGTCTCCACCATCTCCACAGCTTCATCCACGATTGACTGCTGCACCCTTTTTCTCTCTGTATTCAATGTATCAATTTTCTCAGCCATAACGCGGGCCTTTTCCACGTCCCGGCATAAAAAAAGCTCCACAGGAAGCCGTGCTGTCTCCATTCTTCCTGCCGCATTTATTCTGGGTGCTATCTGAAACGCAACGTCCTCCTCATTCTCAAGCTTCCCGTTCTTTTCTGCCACCTCAAGAAGCTGTCTTAGCCCTGTTCTTTTAGTATTAAACAAAGCGGGAAGTGCTTTTTGAAGCAGGTATCTGTTCTCTCCGTTAAGGCTTACAACATCCGCTATAAGGGATAATGCAAGCATATCCAAAAAATTTTCAGCTTTATCTGACAGCCCCTTTTTCTCAAGCAAAGCAAGACAAAGAAAATACGCCATTCCGCAACCGGATATATTCCTTGCCCTGTGCCCCTCCTCCAAAAGCTTGGGGTTTAATATTGCATCGGCAGGCGGAAGCTCGTCGGGTACAGTATGGTGGTCGGTGAGCACCACATCCATTCCCAGCTCCTTGCCAAGAGTTATCTCCTTGATATTGGAAATCCCACAGTCGCAGGTGATTATTAGCGAAACACCATCCCGGAAAAGTTTTCTTACCACTTCCTCATTCATGCCGTATCCTTCGGTAAACCGGTCAGGAACATGGTAGACTACCTTTTGTGTAAAAAAACTCAGGCATTCAACAAGAGTGACGGTGCTGGTAACACCGTCAACATCATAGTCTCCGTACACACATATTTTTTCTCTATTGTCTATGGCACGAAATATCCTGTCCACAGCTTTGGGCATATCCGAAAATTCATAGGGTTTTGTAGGCTCATAAAACTCCGGATTCAACATCTGTTTTATGGTTTCGGGATTTTTATACCCCCGGTTGTAAAAAATTCTTGCCACAAGCTCGTCACCGCCGCAAGCATCCAGCACTTCTTGTGGCAACTCAACTCCCTGATTTAATATATTTACTTTAACTTTCATCTATCTCAACTCCTCTATGCTGTCCCAATCGAGTTCTTCCAGAAAATCCTCATCCTCTTCCACAGCCTGAAAATCAACCCGTTCATTGTTGCAAAACCAATTGAACTCACAATACAGGCAGTTTTCTTTGTAAAGCTCTTTGTCAAAGCTTTCGTAATCATACTGCAAAATGCCGTCTATCTTGCATTGCAGAGCTTGTCCAAACTGTTCATGCATTTCATCGCTGTAGTTTATTTCAGCTAAAATACCGGCAGGGTCCGGCTGCCAGTAAAACATCTTTATGTTTGAGCAGTCAACTTCCCTTTGAACCACTCTTTGGGACTGCTCTTTGAGCACAAAAAGATAAACCATTGTCTGAAGGCTTGCTTTTAGCATATCGCCTTTTCTCCTGTCATTAACAGCCTTGTTGGGTTTGCTTTTTCCATGGGTCTTCCAGTCCCATATTTCAATACCGTCTTTTTTCACCACAAGGAGGTCAAAGTTTGCTTCAAGTCTCAAAGTTCCCTTTGCCATTCTAAGCTGGTATTCAGGAAGATACAGTGCATCGTCTGTTTTTGGAAAATGGCTTTTTAGAGCTTCCATCCACTTTGAAAGCTCTTCATATCCTTCAATTTCTTCTCTAAGTCCGATGTCAATTCCTAAAAAGTATCTTCTGGCCATTAAATGAAAGCTTTCGCCCATCTCACGTCTCCTTTTTACCTTTTCACTTATGGCATTTTTCCATTTAAGCCCTTCAAGATATCTCTTTTTAAACTTCAACGGACACTTTTCAAAGGTGGATATGGAATTCTGTGTAAACAAAAAATAGTTGAAAAACCTCAAATCATTATTCATACTTTCCCCGCCTCCTCAATATACCGTCTCAGTTCAAGAAAATATCTTGACGGAAGTTCAACCCTTTTCCCCTTGTTTTGCTCATAGGAAGACAGAAAAAGATATTCCTTTGCCCGGGTAATACCCACATAAAGAAGCCTTGCTTTTTCTGAAATTGTTTCTAACTTGGATTCTAAAACCGAATCTTCCACGATTTTTCCCTCAAATATTTTTGCCATCTCACTTTTAACCAAAGCCTGGGGATTTTTGTACTGCTCTTTTAAAAACCAAAATTCCCCCATAAATTTATCCTCAAGCAAGACAGGAAAATCAGCGTTGTTGAGCCCGGTAAGAAATACAATATCCCATTCAAGGCCTTTAGATTTATGGTATGTGGCAACCGTAACCACTCCCGGCTGCGGCTCAAAGCCTTTTAAATCCCAGACTATCCCTGCAAAATAGTTGAACATGTTTTTAGGGCTTAAAAGCTCTAAAGCCAGGTCACTTAGCCTCCAGCGGGGATTTTGGTTCATAAGGTACCTTACATCCCCGGCGACCTTCTGGGCTATAGCTCTTTCTTCCCTGTCAAAGCCTAGCTTTTCCGATATGAACAAAATAAGCTTTTCCACAACAGTATTGGGAAACTCCAACAGCTCTCTAACCATGTCAAGACTGTCTGTAAAGTCCTTCCAGATTTCAGTTTGAAGAAGTTCCTTCGGAACATCGGCAATTTCGATTATCCCTCCCATAGGATAAAGAATTTTTTCCACAGGATACTTTTTTATAAACTCACTTAAAAGCTCCCTCTGCCCCACCGTCTTCGGCTCATCCTCCGACTCGGCAAAAACAGTGCTGTCATAGTCACCGGTTAGAATGCACTCATTTATCATATTGGAAAACTTTTCGCCATCTTCCGGAACGGCTAAAAAGTCGATAATCCTTCCAAGCTTCTTCAAAGTCTTGTTCCTCTCCCCGGAAGTATTGTCAAGCTGCTCAAAAGGAACTTTTCTTGATTCTAAAATATTAATGACAAGGGACATTTTCCATGCTGTGGGAACAAGTATGGCAATGGTCTTGTCCGGATGTTTATTTATCATGTGCATCGCCTGAATTACAACTCCCCTTGCCTCCTCCTCCCACGATTCAAATACAGCCGCTTTTATACCATATTCGTCTATAACCGGATTGGGCCTTGGGTCATCCTCAGGCACAGGCTCGATATATTGGGGAAGCAGGCTGTCACGGCACTCATGCACCGGGTGGTTTGCCCTTACATACTTTACAAAGTAATTGGCCAAATCAATAATATCCCTGGTATTTCTGCTGGACTGGGTTATACTGTACACCGTCGTGTCAGGAGATTCGCAAAAGCTTTTAAAAAGTGTGAAATCGCTGCTGCTAAAGCTTCCGCAAATTGCCTGGTTGCTGTCTCCTACTCTTAGCAGATTGCCGTTGGCTATCAATGTCAGTATCTCATTTTGAATATAGTTTGAATCTTGAGCCTCATCCTCACACACAAAGGAGAATTTCTTCCGGTATTTCTCAAGAAGGTGTTCATCGGTTTCCAGCATCTTTTTTGCATTGTAGAGCATATCGTCAAAATCCAGGTATCCTCCGATTTTAAGCTTTCTATCATATATCTCGTATATGTCGGAAGCCCATGAGAGAATAGAGTCTTTGCCCAGACTTTTGCATTTCTCTTTGGCCATAAAAGGAGTAATTCCCTTTACCTTAAAATCGCTTATAGCCGAGAGCATTATCCTGCAAAGCTTCTCATGCCAGCTTTTGTATACATCCCCCATCTTGCTTAAGCTCAAGTTCTCCATATCAAGGTACAACTGAAACTCTCTTTCGTTATACCTCTTCCACTCGTCAATTGCACTGGAAATCAAGTGTATCTTGGACACTTCATCAATTACTTCAAATTCCTCGTTTGTAACAATAAGGTCGGGCTTTTCCTTGACAATTTGAAGGCACAAGCCGTGAATTGTAGATACAAAGTAATCCTTGCTCCCGTTAATGCCTCTTTTTTGCAGCTCTGCAGAAATACGCTGCTTAAAGTTGTTTACAGCGCTATTCATGTATGTAACAATTAGAATTTTACCCGGTTTATGGTATCCGTTAGCTATCATCTCCACTGCCCACAAAGACAGGCAATGGGTTTTTCCGCCCCCGGGTATTGCCGGAATAGCACATTTTCCGCCTCTGTATCTTTCCACAAGCTCCTTTTGCCCTTTTCTAAGCCCCACGAAACATGCCTCCCAAATAGATTTTTTAATTTGTCAGTATCTCGTCAAAGTATTCTGCCAGAATACCGTTATTTTCATAACCGTTGGCATTAAGCATGGATTCAAAGGTTATAAGCTTTTCCTCACATCTTTTCAAAAGCGATCTTATGAGAATTGCAAGATAATGCTTTTGATTTCTTTCTTCCATTTCCTCCGTATAAATATCGTTCTCGTTCCACGTTTTCGTCAAAACATGAATGTTGGTTATCTCTTTGATGCTTCTTGGAGTCCAGTTGTTGCTGCTGATGCTTAAAAGTATCATTACCTTGCATTTTAAAGGGCTTGACAGGTATGCCACCGGAGTTGACATCAGCACAAAATTGCCGCTAAGCTTTTCTTCCAGCTCAAATATGCTTTCTGCCGACTTTATGCCCTTCTTTGCAATATCAAGAAAATCTTTGCTGGCATTCCTGTTGAACCTCGAAACCACATTGACAAAGGACTCCGCACTGTCAATAAGCTTTTTGGCTTCAATAATATCTTTTTGGGACACTTCGCCGGACAGCAATATCTCCAAAAAAACCTTTTGAAAAAACTCATGTATTTCAAGGGGGCTTTCCCTCTCTTTATATTCCTTTATCCAGTTTCTTATGTACTCATACTTTTCAATGTTATAATACCCGACCCTTTCCACAAGCCCCGGAAACTCTATGTCGGGGAACTCGGCAAAGGGCCTTTGGGCAAGTATCTCTCCCGCAAGAATGGAGCTTCTTACCGGATCTATTTTAAGTACCATTCTTACAAGCGCCCTAACATCATCCCTTCCCGGTACCGAACCGTAAGCTGGGTGGCACAACTGTGCCAAAGTTATCAGTGCCTGGGAAAAGGGATTGTCTATTATCTTGTTCATTCTTGCCAAGTTTTTAATCTCATATCCGTGTCTTTCAAGAATTCTTCCTATAACAAACTCAGTAACAGGGTCTGAATAGTTGGATATCACCGCAATATCCGAAGGATTGTATCCTTCATCCTCAATCAGTTCAATGATTCTATTTCCTGCCCTATCAAGCATGTCGCTTCTAAGCTCCAGCGGCAAGATCCTCTCTATCTCAGGCCGTGCTTTGAATTTACACGGTGCGGAGTTTTCTATGAAATCAAAAAGCATGTCCGAAAATTCATACATAAAATCCTTGCAAGTGTGGGATTTGTTCATCTCCACAATATCCATTTTATCAATCAATTGCTGTTTGACATATTCGTGATTGCTGCCAAAAGCCTGCCCATACCCTCCTTCGTGATTATATCCCAAAAGGCAGGTTTTTAGGTTGGGCATCAAGAAATTAATAAAGTCAACCTCGGAAGGTACGCACTCCTCTATATTGTCTACAATTAGGTGTTCAATCCTTTGAAACAACTGATTTCGGTATGTCTCGTCGGTAAGGAGGCACTTGTTGTAAAGTTCCACAGCCATGCCGAAGTCAAATATGCCAAGCTCCATACACTTTTTTCTGTAGTCCCTTATTATCTCATCCGCTTCACTGTACACCCGCTTTTTAATGTCTTCCTTTTTCTCCAGAGCATTATAAAGACGCTTTCCAATCTCGCTGTAGGGAATATCTGAAATGGCTGCTTTGACAAGGTTTGACGTCATATCGATTGCAAGCCTGTCGGAAAAAGAGGTAACCCCCGCAAAGGCTCCTTTTTTCTGCCTGCGCCAGTCCAAAACAATGGACACAAGAAACTGGGAAGCCTCAAAAGTCAAAAATACAGGCTTCACATCTTTATTCACAATCTCATTGCAGTTTTTTAGAATAAGGGGATAATAGGTCCTTATCTCCTCTTGGATAAAACCAAAATAGGAAGTTCTTAAAATTGCGCCGGAACCCTCTAAAAATGTCTTGGTTCTCCATTCCAAAGACTGGGTTCTGTTTAAAAGCAGTATCAATATTTTTTCGCTGGGTACCTTGAGAGTGTCAACCATATACTTGTACCTTTCCAGAAGCAGAGTAGATTTTCCGCTTCCGGTAGGACCTTTAAGTATCAGTTTTGAATTTTCTATTGGTGCTTTAATAATCTTCCCTGCAAAATCATCGAAAAATATGATAGGTATCCCTCCAAAAATTTTACTTCATATATTATACCACCACGGGAAGATTAATGAAAACAGTAAAAAAATGCAAAAGGAAATATAGCAAACCGGCAATTTGCAAATTTCGAAGAATAGATTGACGATACGACAAAATTGGCGTGATAAAGCTAAATCAAGCCCGGCTCAATATATAGAGAAAAACAATTCCCAAAACTTGAAATGCAAAAATCAACGGAATTCCTATCATAAACCCAAGATGCCTTGTTTTGTGCCTGAAAAGAAGCAGCCCCAAATACACTCCCAGTGCGCCGCCCATCAGCACAAACCAGAAAAACGTTCTTTCGCGTATCCTCCACAGACTCCTTGCTGCTTTATATTTGTCAACCCCGCTTAAAACAAAGCCGACAAAATTTATTATTGCAAAGAGAAGAAAAACAAGCATATTAGGATTGGATGTTAAATTTGGCATATTCGTTTCCCCCATCGTCATCAAGTATTCAGTTTCCATAATTACCAAAAATTACAGAGACTTTTAATAAGCTAACAACAGGATTACATTTATATTATATCAAATTTTATCGATTTATAACAAATTTCGTTGCAAATTAAAAACCCCGGCATTACGCCAGGGCATCTATTAGGGGGTTAAAATGTATTGTGAGGTCAATAATAATTATTAACCCTTTTAAAACTAATTATTCATTTATTTAATAAATTTCTTAAAAAATATTTCACTTTTTTATTTTTCATAGGTTTTTAAAATTCTTGACGCTATTTCTCTTTTTGTAACCCGCATATCCATTGCCTGTTTTTCAATAAATCTATGTGCCTCAGCTTCCGACATTTTTAAGTACTCAATCAAAACACACTTTGCTCTGTCGACAAACTTAATATCTTCTATCTTTTTCTGAAGCTGTTCATTTTGCTTCTTAAGCCCTTTCAATCTATTATGGGATGCAGAGACAAGTTTTAGAGCACTCCAAAAAAGCTGACGGTTAACAGGTTTTGCTACGACAAATATCCCGTAATCTTCAACTTTGTGCGATATTTCATCTTCCAATTCACTTTTGACAAGCATCATAACTTGTGCCGTTCCCCTGCTTGCAATATTTATTGCCAAATTGCTTCCAAACTCGTCTGTCAACGGTGTGTTAATTATGCATAAGTCAAAATCCCTGTCAAGTAATATTCTTTTGGCTTCGCCGGCATTTTTAGCCAAAACGATTTCGTTGTATGATGAATTAAACCCAAGCAGCTCTTCCAATGAAGAACTTACCTTTAAGGAACTCGATATAATTAAAATACTGTCCATATAACCACCGACTTATCCCTATCAAAATCCTAAATTGTTCTAAAATACATCTGCCTTTCCACGCTTTCCCTGTCTTCACTTTCAAAATACCTGTTCCACTCTTCAAGCTTTATTTCTAAATATTTACTTAACATATCTTCTCCTAAAATGGTTCTTACAAAGCTGCTTCTTGACGCAACGTCCAATGCTTCTTTTAAATTTTGCGGAAGAGCTTTGATATTTTTTAATTCATCGCTGCTTGCATTAAACAGATTTTGATTAATGGGCTCAGGAAGCTCCATTTTCTTTTCGATTCCGTCAAGTCCCGCATGCAAAATAAGTGCAAACGTAATGTACGGATTGCAAGCCGGGTCCGGAGAGCGAAGTTCCATTCTGCTGTATTCTCCCGTTTCGGCGGGAATTCTTATTAGCTGGGAACGATTTTGATGGGACCAGGATACGAATTTTGGTGCCCTGAAACTTCCAAACCGTGCATATGAATTTGTGAGCGGATTTGTAAATGCAGTAATATCCGCTATTCTATCGATTACCCCGGCAATAAAGCTTTTAGCTGCAGAAGAATCAGTATTCCCTTCCTTGAAAATATTATCTCCGTCCTTTGAAAGGGATATATTAATATGAAGTCCGCTGCCGCTCTCACTCAAAATAGGTTTGGGCATAAAGGAGGCAAAAAGCCCGTTTCTTAATGCAACAGCCTTGACTACCGCCTTGAAAGTCATTAAATTATCTGCAGCGGTGAGAGCATCACTATATTTGAAATCTATTTCGTTTTGCCCGGGACCTTGTTCATGATGGGAACTTTCCGGCTGGATTCCCATTTGCTCGAGGGAAAGGCAAATTTCCCTTCTTACGTTTTCTCCTTTGTCAAGAGGCGCTATATCCAAGTATCGTCCTTCATCATGGGGAATATATGTAGGTCTTCCCTTTTCATCGGTTTCAAATAAATAAAACTCGCATTCGGAACCTATTTTACATATATACCCCATTTTCTCCGCACGCTCTACAGCTTTTTTTAAAATATTTCTTGTATCTCCTTCAAACGCTCTACCGTCCGGGTGCTTTATGTCGCAGAAAAAACGTATTACTCTTCCCTGCTGAGGTCTCCAGGGCAAAATATTTAAAGTCGATGGGTCCGGATGTAAAAACAAATCGGATTTTTCAACATTCATAAATCCCAAAATAGAAGACGCATCAAAGGATATACCTTGTTCGAATGCTCTTTCAAGTTCTTGAGGCATGATAGAAATGTTCTTTTGCATTCCTAAAATATCGCAAAAGGCTAAACGGATAAATTTCACATCATTCTCTTCTACAAATTCCAGCACCTCTTTCATAGCATAAGTCATCCTCAGAAAACCTCCTTCGGTTCTATTTTCGGTTAATTGTGGGTATAGAGCTGCTTGTAGGGGTTTTTGGTATTGGGAATCAGACAGAAGAACTTGGAGTTTAATATTTGCTCCTTGTCTTTGCCAAACTCTTGGCAGAATTCCTCTATATACCCCTTTATTTCCTCCATATCCTCACCAGTTGCTTCCCTTGCAATCACTTGTTTGGGCAAGTCGCAAGGAAGCGTGTTGCACCTTAAATATATTTTACCACCATGCATGCCTGTTCCGCAAAAGTCTCCTACCGGAACAGTATTTTCGCTGTTTAATCCCAATACTATTATAATTCCCCCTGCCAGATACTCTCCAAGGAAACTTCCCGCACTGCCTCCGATAACTATAACTGGCTTTTTTTCTTTATATTGCTTCATATGAATGCCCGTTCTATATCCTGCATTATCCCTAATAAAAATTTTTCCGCCCCTCATTGCATATCCGCAGGCATCCCCGCTGTTTCCGTGAATATAAATAACTCCGTCATTCATTGTATCGCCTGTTGCATCCTGAGCATTTCCCTTAACCCTTATAGTGCATCCGTCCAGATACGCTCCAAGGTCATTTCCCGGTGTACCGTATATTGTTATATCTTTATCGGCTTGCCCGGTTCCTATATATCTCTGTCCCAAACAATTCTCTATGACAATATATTTATCGGATGCTTCTCTTATTCTTTGATTTAATTCTTTATAATATAAGTTTTCAGCATTAATATTCATTTACTACACCTCCAAGCATTTTGCTGCGCTCTCTTCTTGTAAAAGCCATTAAACCGGGGCTTTGGAAGACTAATTCAAAATCAATTTCAGAAAGAGGAGTTTTTTCTCTTATCAAACTTGTATAAATTCCTGCTTTATCTACATTTCCAATCAATATATACCCTTTTAACAGTCCGTCTCTAACAAATAGTTTTTTATAGTTGTCCCCTTCGATTTGGCTATAAACTTCCCCGACATAGCTTCCCGCCGTTATGATGTGGAGCCCGAAAAAAGATATTGCATTCATGGGAATTGCTTTTCCGAACTCTTTTTTGCCCCCTGCCATATTGATTCCCGCACACTCACCCTGCATATAAGCATTGGGCAGCAAAGCAAGGATCCTGTTTTGATCTATAGTTATATCAAAGGATTCACAGCAATCTCCGGCGGCATATATATCAGGTATGGAAGTCTGACAGAATTCATCAATAACGATTCCCCGGTTTACCTTCCCGTTTATATCTTTAATCAAACCTGTATTAGGTATAACACCGACAGCAACTACCAAAACATCAAATTCAACTTTCTCTCCGTTGGAGAGCAGAGCACTATTGCCCGTAAACTCCTCTACTTTTGCGTTTAAGATAAATCTGACATTTTCTTTTTCTATATGGGATTTGACTATTTCAGCTCCGTCATTGTCTAAAATACTGGATAAAATTCTATCGGCCAAATCCACTACTGTAATGCTTTCCACTTTCTTTGAAATTCCCTCGGCACATTTTAGTCCAATAAGTCCCGCACCGATTATTAAAACTTTGCTGTTGGGTGAAATAGCGCTTTCGAGTTTTTTTGCATCGTCTAAAGACATGAAGGAAAATCGTTTTTCGACCCCTTCCAACCCCTTCATAGGGGGAACAAAAGGCAGTGAGCCGGTAGCCACAAGTAATTTGTCGTAATTTAATACTTCCCCGCTATCGAGCAAAACTTCTTTTTTAGCATCGTCTATCTTAACTGCTTTTTTTCCTAAAAGCACCTTGCAATTCATGGCGTCATAGAAGTCTTCCTTGCGGTATTTCATTCTTTCTTCATCGGTCTTACCATACAACAAATACGATATAAGAGGTCTTGAATATACATGGTAAGGCTCTTTGCTGATTATTGTTATTTCGCCTTCCATATCAATTTTTCTTATTCCTTCCACAGCTCCAACGGCGGCTGTGGAATTCCCTATTATCACATATTTCATTTTCTTCACCTCTCTTCAAATACAATGGCATTATTCGGGCAGCCTTTTACACACTGAGGACTGCCATGCATGTTATTGGTGCACAATTCGCATTTTTGAATAACGGATTTCTCCCCCGGGCTTACTGCCCCGTAAGGGCAGCATAAGATACAGGTAAAGCATCCGACGCATTTGTTTTGGTCAACGGATATCACTCCGTCCTTAATTGAAAGTGCCCCCGTAATGCAGCCCTTTACGCATAAAGGCTCCTCACAATGCCTGCAGGACACGGCAAAACTTATATTATCCTTTTGTTCCACACGAATTCTTGGGTGTATAACTATGTCTTTTAAAGCTTTAACCATATCTTTTTCATTTGAATTGGCAAAAGCACAGTAATATTCGCACAAATGGCATGCCAAGCACCATTTTTCATTTACATATACCCTTTTCACCCAAAGCAACCTCCTATTCCCCCGCATGTTTAATTCCTAATATTTCAAGCTCTTTTTCATTAAGTCCTACTCCTCTTAGCATCAGTCGATTTCCTCTAAGGCTCTCTATCGAATTGATGCCCATTCCGCCCATCATTTCTTTTATTTCGTGTTTCCACGCACTGACAAGATTAACAAGTCTCTTATATCCCATATCCGGATTAAGGCGTTTTACCAGTTCAGGCTCCTGGGTTGCAATACCCCAATTGCATTTTCCTGTATGACAGCTTCTGCAAAGATGACAGCCCAAAGCAATTAAAGCAGCTGTTCCGATATAAACACAGTCAGCTCCCAATGCAATTGCTTTTACGATATCGCTGCTGTTTCTGATACTTCCGCCTACAACAACGGATACATTGTCCCTTATACCTTCATCTCTAAGTCTTTGGTCAACACTTGCCAAAGCAAGTTCAATGGGGATTCCCACATTGTCTCTGATTCTTGTAGGAGCAGCTCCGGTACCTCCGCGGAATCCGTCAATTGCAATAATATCCGCTCCGCTTCTCGCAATTCCGCTGGCAATAGCTGCCACATTGTGAACAGCAGCTATTTTGACTATAACAGGTTTTGTATAATTTGTAGCTTCCTTTAGCGAAAATACCAGCTGCCTTAAATCTTCAATAGAATAAATATCATGATGTGGAGCCGGAGAAATGGCATCCGAACCTTCGGGAACCATTCTGGTTTTGGATATGTCACCTACAATCTTCTTTCCGGGGAGATGTCCTCCTATTCCCGGCTTTGCACCCTGCCCCATTTTTATTTCTATTGCAGCGCCTGTTTCAAGATAGTCTTTATATACTCCGAATCTTCCTGAAGCCACTTGCACAATGGTATTGCTGCCATATTGGTAAAAATCCCTGTGAAGTCCTCCTTCACCTGTGTTATATAAAATTCCAGCTTCTTTTGCCGCTCTTGCCAAAGATTCGTGGGCATTGTAGCTGATAGAACCATAACTCATGGCGGAGAACATAATGGGCACAGAAAGTTCAATTCCGCAAGACAAATTATTAACAAGCTTTCCGTCCTTATCCCTTTGTATACTTCTCGGCTTGCTGCCTAAAAACACTTTTGTTTCCATAGGCTCTCTTAACGGGTCAATAGAAGGATTTGTAACCTGGGATGCATTTAACAGAATTTTATCGAAGTATACAGGATATGCATTGGGATTTCCCATACTGGACAAAAGTACGGCCCCGCTTTCCGCCTGCTTGTATATTTCATTAATTATTGGACCCCGCCAGTTGGCATTTTCTTTAAAAGTATGATCTGTTTTTACTATTTTAAGAGCTCTTGTAGGACAAAGAGCCACACATCTATGACAGTTGACACACTTTGCATCATCGCTGCACATCATTTTTTTCTCTTTGTCATAGCTGTGAACCTCATTGGCGCACTGCCGTTCACAAACCCTGCAATTAATGCATCTGTTGATATTTCTTGCAACTTCATATTCCGGATACAAAAAATTGATTCCCATTATAAAACACCTCTATTCAATGTAGCGATAACCGGTTCTCCACCCTTCGGAGACCATACCCTATCCAAATTTTCTTCTAAAACACGAATTGCACATTCTTCACTGGCTGCATAAAACATGTCGTCTTTTTCTCCGATTACCATGGAACGAAGCTTCAATCTGTCGTTTAATGCCATGATTCCCCCTTCAAAACCTGCCAATATGGAAAACGGTCCCGTTATCAAAAGAGAAGAAAAAGCATTTCTAAGATAAGTGTATTTTTCTTTTTCTTCTTCCGGCATTCTGTCAATAACTTGCCAAAAGGGGGCTGCAACAACTCCCGCTATTTCTTCAAGAGTTAGACCTATTTTGCGGTTTAAATAATCAATAATATAAGTAATTACCTCTGTATCTGTAAGTAATGTGCATTTGTAACCGTACATTTCAATAGTTCTTCTATTGGCATCATAAGAAGATATTTCACCGTTGTGAACCACCGAATAATCTAAAAGTGCAAAAGGATGAGCACCTCCCCACCAGCCGGGGGTATTGGTTGGATATCTGCCGTGAGCGGTCCAGCAATAACCTGCGTACTCATGCAGTTTGTAAAACTCTCCGACATCCTCCGGAAAACCTACCGCTTTGAATACTCCCATATTTTTCCCGCTGGAAAATACATATGCCCCATCTATTCTCATGTTTATTTTCATTACACACTTTGCTGTAAACTCCCTTTCATCGAGCTGGCTTTCATCGAGCTTTGTAGGCAAAGGAGTGACGAAATATCTCCAAATCAAAGGGGCATCTGTTATTCCCTGAGTTTTTCTGGTTGGTATTTTGGAAAGATTAATGATATCAAAATGACGTTCTAAGAATTTCTCACATTCTTCTTTTGCGACATCCCCATCGTAAAATACATGGAATGCATAGAAGTCTTTATATTCAGGATAAATTCCATAACCGGCAAATCCTCCGCCCAGGCCGTTTGAACGGTCGTGCATTGTTGCGATTGATTTGATAATAGCTTCTCCGCCAATTCTTTTGCCGGACTTTGAAAATATACCTGATATGGCACATCCCGACGGTATCCTTGTTTGACCTTCTTTCAACATAAACCCCACCTCTGTAAAAAATCTCATGTATTCTGCAAAATACATCTCTTGGTTATATATAGCATAATTTATAATGTAAAAAAGCGCTCACCAACAGCAAAAGCAAAATTTGCTTTAGTTGTTTGGTGAACGCCTTTGTTCACTGTACTATTATAATACGTCAAAAAATAAATTCTGTCAATAAAAATTTGAAGGATTTATTTTTTCGAGTTTCATCCCGATTTAAAACCTTCCTATTATATACTGTATTTAAAAAAGATTTTATGAATGTTTTTGCAACTTCACGAAAATAATCCTGCATTTTTTCAAAAAAAGTATTTACATTTTATTGATTTGGTGCTATACTACATATATAAAGCAAAGGCGCTATGAGTTTTAAAACTCGTGGCGCCTTATATTTTTTGAAAGGAATGGTAAAATGAAAAAAGGGATGGTAAGATGAAAAAAACAATTATACCGGAAGGCTATAAATCATTGCTCAACCTGTACGAAACCCAGACTGCCATAGGAATGCTAAAAAGTATTTTCGAAGATGAATTAAAAAAGGCGTTAAATTTGAGAAGAGTATCCGCACCGCTGTTTGTTGATCCGAAAACAGGTTTAAACGACAATTTGAATGGTGTGGAAAGGCCGGTAAGCTTCGACATATTGCAAACAAAAACCGAAGCGCAAATTGTCCACTCTCTGGCCAAGTGGAAGAGAATGGCCCTCTATAAATACGGATTTAAGCCGGGAGAAGGTCTTTACACAGACATGAATGCCATCCGCAGAGATGAAGAAATGGATAACCTTCATTCCATATACGTGGACCAATGGGATTGGGAAAAAGTAATTACAAGAGAAGATCGCAATGTGGATTATTTGAAAGAAACAGTAAAATCAATCGTGAATGCAGTATGCAACACTCTTGAAGCCATGAAAAAACTGTATCCTCAAATCCCCGTTGAACTGTCCAGAGATGTAAGTTTTATCACCACTCAAGAACTTGAAGATATGTATCCTTCCTTATCTCCAAAAGAGAGGGAAAATGCTTATTTGAAAGAACATAAGACTGCATTTGTAATGCAGATAGGCGATCTATTAAAGTCAGGTCAAAAGCATGACGGAAGATCTCCCGACTATGATGATTGGAAATTAAACGGAGACATTGTGTTCTGGAATGACGTTTTAGGCTGTGCTTTTGAAGTTTGTTCCATGGGAATTCGTGTAGATTCAGCATCCCTGGATGAGCAATTAACAAAAGCAAATTGCGACGACAGAAGAAGCCTGCCGTTCCACAAGATGCTTTTAAACGGAGAGCTTCCTCTTACCATGGGAGGAGGAATCGGACAGTCCAGAATCTGTATGCTTCTTCTTGCCAAAGCTCATATTGGGGAAGTGCAAGTGTCCGTTTGGGATGACGAGACAATTGCCGTATGTCAGGAAAAAGGAGTCAATTTATTATAATTGCTTATATTTAATAAGGAGGAATTAAAATGCAAGATATACCTAATGTGTTCGGAAGTATGGTTTTTAATGAAAAAATCATGAAGCAAAGACTTCCTAAAGATGTATATAAAGCTTTAAAAAGAACCATGGCTGAGCAAAAACATTTAAACTTGGATGTTGCTAATGTTGTTGCGACTGTTATGAAAGAATGGGCTATCGAAAAAGGAGCCACTCATTTTACCCATTGGTTCCAACCCCTCACCGGAGTGACGGCAGAGAAACATGACAGCTTTATTTCACCGACTGGTGACGGAAATATAATCATGGAATTCTCAGGAAAAGAACTTGTCCGCGGCGAACCTGATGCATCAAGCTTTCCTAGCGGAGGAATCAGATCAACCTTTGAAGCCAGAGGTTATACTGCTTGGGATCCTACTTCTTATGCTTTTATTAAAGACAACACCCTCTGCATCCCAACAGCGTTCTGCTCATACAGCGGAGAAGCTCTTGACAAAAAGACCCCGCTTCTTCGTTCCATGGAAGCAATAGACAAACAAGCAAAGAGAATTCTGAAGATCTTTGGACATGACGATGTAAAAAGGGTTGTAACCACTGTGGGACCGGAGCAGGAATTTTTCTTGATAGACAAAGAATTATATCAAAAACGTCCGGATTTGATATACTGCGGCAGGACATTATTCGGTGCAAGACCTCCAAAAGGTCAGGAATTGGAAGACCACTATTTTGCATCAATAAAACCAAGAGTTTCTGCCTTTATGAAAGAGCTGGATGAAGAGCTTTGGAAGCTTGGCGTTTTAGCAAAAACAAAACACAACGAGGTTGCCCCTGCCCAGCATGAGGTAGCTCCGATATTTACAACAGTTAATATTGCCGCTGACCACAACCAGTTAATTATGGAGCTTATGAAAACCATTGCAAACAAGCATGATCTCGTTTGCTTGCTCCATGAAAAGCCCTTTGCAGGAGTAAACGGTAGCGGTAAACACAACAACTGGTCTATTTCGACTGACACTGGTATAAATCTTTTGGAGCCCGGCGAAACGCCTTATGACAATGCACAGTTCTTGTTGTTCTTATGTGCTGTTATAAAAGCTGTTGATGAGTATCAAGATTTACTTAGAATATCCATATCAAGTGCAGGAAACGACCACAGACTCGGAGCAAATGAAGCACCTCCTGCAATAATATCCGTATTCTTGGGAGATGAACTTACAGCCATTATCGAATCTATTGAGAACGATACCAGCTACAATCAAAAAGAAAAAGTTCAAATGGAAATAGGTGCATCTGTGCTTCCTCATTTCCCTAAAGACAGCACTGACAGAAACAGAACTTCACCTTTTGCGTTTACCGGCAATAAATTTGAGTTTAGAATGTTGGGCTCTAGTTCTTCCATATCCGATGCCAACGTTGTTTTAAATACTATTGTTGCCGAAGCTCTGTCACAGTTTGCCGACAGACTGAAAAGCGCCGGAGATTTCAAAGCAGAATTGACTGCAATAATTAAACAAACAATCAAGAACCATAAGAGAATAATATTTAACGGCAACAATTACTCTGAAGAATGGGTCAAAGAATCTGAAAAGAGAGGACTTCTAAATCTTAAATCAACTGTTGAAGCTGTTCCGTACTTTATATCCGAAAAGAATGTAAAACTATTTACAAGGCACAACATCTTCTCAGAATCAGAAATTCATTCAAGATATCATATAATGCTGGAGGAATATATTAAAGTACTGCACATTGAAGCACTTACCATACTTGATATGACGAAGAGAGGTATTATACCTGCAATTGTTGATTACCTTAAAGATTTAACCGAGGTTGTAAGAAACAAAAAAGCTATAAGCAGCGAAATAAACTGCCAGCTTGAAGAATCATTAATTAATGTTGTATCGGATTTGGCCGCTTGCCTTTATAAAAATATTGAGAAATTGGATAATGCAATCCTAGAAGCAAAAAATCAAGCTGATCTTTTAAATACTGCAAAATACTATAGAGAAGTTGTATTCATTAACATGCAAGAATTAAGAAGCGTAATTGATAATCTTGAAACTAAAATCGGTAAAAAATATTGGCCATTCCCAACTTATGGCGAGCTTCTATACAGTGTATATTAAAATTAATATTAGCTTCACAAAGGCGTGTAGTCTATTGCCGAAAATAGATTGCACGCCTTTGATTATATTATGTATAGGTATCCAGTAGATCTTCTATATATCATAACCACTCTGTATATTATAGCCACTCTGTCGATGCAGAGTGGTCATTTCTTTCTGTTGAAGTCAAAAAATAGTATGTTTACAGTATGTAACTTAAAGGATACTCGCAAATATCATATTCATATTTGGGATATTTCTCTGCAAATTCCCGGATCTGCTGTATCGTTAATTGCGGTGGTTCAAAATCTTCACTTGTACCGTCGAGATATACTCTTGATAACACGAAATCATCTATTTCTCTAATTATTTCGCCATATTCCACTTCTCCTTCAGAATTATAATATATTGCATAGTAAACCGTTCTTTCCGGCCCCATAACGTGTTCTAGCATAAGATAAGGATACTCATAAGTTATATAGCTTTTTAATTTTGTTGTTATTATCTGCTCTGCAAACACTGTTGTTGAAAGTGATACTACCAAAATCAGCGAAATTAATGCACACAATATTCCCTTCTTACTCATTGCTTATATTATCCTCCTTCTTATATTATGTTAATATTGTACCATATTTTCGTAATTTTTTATATTGCTTTTTAAAATGGATTCGCTATGGACTCACACTATTGCTTCTCTATTAGTAACTTTTCTGTTGAATAATGAATTCCAACTGCTCCTAATGGTGCAGTGATTAATATAGATAATACCGCAATCGCCAGGATTATGTCTCCCGATTCCACTCCCAATGACAACGGCACCGCCCCCATTGCGGCCTGCACTGTCGCCTTTGGGATATAAGCAATAATGCAAAACAGCCTTTCTTTCCAATTAAAATCTGTACCTATTAAAGAAATAACAACACCTACCCTTCTTCCAATTAAACCTATTAATATCAATATAATTCCTACTCCACCTGCTTTTAATGCTACATTTACATTTACCTCTGTCCCTACTAATACAAATAGTAATATTTCTGCAAATACCCATACCTTATTAAATTTCTCAGAAAGCCTCTTACCCTCATCAGGAAGATATTCAGTCAATATAAAGCCTATAGTCATAACTCCAAGCAGGGATGCTATCTGTAATTTAGTTTTCAATATGCTCTCCAACTGATTGAGTAATATCGAAAATCCAAGTATTATTAATACCTTTTTTGTATCCGGAATATTATATCTTTTAAAAATTTTTATCAGTGAAAGTCCTACAATCATTCCAGCCAAAACTCCCAATAAAATGGAGATTGGAATATTTAATAATTGAATGCCAATATTTATTTTAGAACCGTTATATAAGCCCAAAAAAGCACTAAAAACCGTAATGGCAAAGATATCATCAATAGATGCACCCGCTAATATCAAAGTTGGCACTCCTTTTTTTGCACCAATTTTATTTTCCATTAGCTTAAGCATAAAAGGAACAACAACAGCAGGAGAAACGGCAGCAATAATAAACCCTAACATTCCTCCTTGGGCAAATGTAAAATCAAGAAAATATACAGAAGCCAGTGCAATAAGTAAACCTTCAAATAATCCGGGAATAAAACTCATCTTTAATGCAGGAATTCCGATACTTTTTATTTCATCCTTGTTAAGCCCAAGACCTGCTCTTAATAAAATAATTATTAATGCAATACCTCTTAAATCAGAAGATATTTGAAGCATATCCGTCTGAATCAGATTAAGAACATGGGGTCCTATAAGGATGCCTAATAATAACATTCCCAATAAACCCGGTAACCATAATTTTTCAAATATTCGCTTTGCAGCCAATCCCAATAATAAAATAATTGCTAAACTTGCAGCCATAAAGCACTACTCCCTTCCCAGTAACAAAAAACTCCTACAGAAACAGTATTATTATTTCTGTAGGAGTCATCAGCATTACGCATTTCAGGTGAACTCCATCACCTTTTATTCAATTTTATATTCCATAATGAATGGTATACTAAAATATTTCATATGTCAATAATTTTTATCTTAAAATAGAATTCTCTAAAAAAGACTCATCTATACAATCAACTTGCATAGTTATACCGTCGTATTTTATTTCCCATACAGGCAATAGTTCTCCCTTTTTATTTATGTACACTATTTCTTTGGATTTTATTTCCGGTATTTCAACCCATCCGCTTTTCTTCAATTCTGCATTGCTCTTTTCAACAGCTTTTTCACTGCTAATTAAATTTTGGTTACTTAAATCTTCTCCAGATTCGCTATCGGCCTCTATCCAATTTTTAATTATGCCGGTTATTTTGCCGCCTTCAATATATACATTCAAATAACTTCCATTGTGCAAAGTACATACTTTTTTACCGTTATAATTCTGCCTATAGTTAATAACATAATTTTTAAATACTTCCGTTTTTTGTTGTGAGTCGGATAAAGGATAATTAAAACAGCTGCTATTGCAATTAAAAATAAAACCCTAGAACCTTTCAGCTCTAGGGTTTTTGGCCTGCCCGAGACGATTCGAACGTCCGACCGACGGATTAGAAGTCCGTTGCTCTATCCAGCTGAGCTACGGGCAGATATAAAAAGCTTATTGGAGCGGGTGAAGGGAATCGAACCCTCGCAATCAGCTTGGAAGGCTGATGTTCTACCATTGAACTACACCCGCAACTTATATAACATAATCGGGAAACCTTCAACCGACTAGTTTATTATACAAACAACTTTTTTATTTGTCAACACTATTTTTATAAAAATTTTAAAAAAATTTTTCCGTCTTAATCCCTTGAAAAGCAAAGAAAAATCCCCACTTGCAGCAAATGCAAAGTGGAGATTTTTCGTCATCTATTAATTTGCAAACTCACCGTTAGATACTTTACCCATAAAGAGTATTGTGTCATATTTTTCATCTGCAATTATAAATACAAACGGTCTGTTTGCCACAAACTCCGGTTTTAGCCCAATACCCGGTGCTATAGGTACTATCACTACCGACGCAGCTTCTGTTCCCTTTTCATTTACTTCCACCACAGCCTTGTGCAAAACATCAGCAATATAAGCACCGTTTTCAGTCATACCGGATAAATCGGCGGCACCATTTTCGAATACCTTTTCCATTCCTAAAGCCTTCAAGCTTTCCATTATGCTGCCGTTTCCATTCTTGGCATATTCAATTTTAAAACGAGGTAAGCAAAGTACTCCGTTATTTCTTTCAGTTATACTGCTTTTAATTTGATTCCACATAGATACATCCAGATTCTGAATAAAATCATTTATTGATATATCTTGATCGGGAAGAATGCAGTACATGGCCATCTCACCATTACCGTAGGGCAGTCTAACCGCTCTGTATCCGTCACCTGCACCGAATTCAATCTTGCAATTGTCTTTTCTCATCATCATGACATCGTCAACACTTCCGTCTTCAGCTTCAAAGGAGGATGAATATGTTTTTTCAATATCAAACTCTTCTTTCCATACTCCATTAAAATACAATGCAGATATAATATACGACAAATCGTCGGGACTAATTTTGCTAAGCATATTGTCTATTTTTCCCTCAGTAGCTTCAGAAATCCAATTGTTTATTTCATCTACAACACTTTCATCCGAAAAGTCTCTTATCTCAACCAATGCATTAAATACATCTCTATTTGCAGATATAAAATCTTCTTTTATAGCATCGCCCTTTAATGAATTGTTCCAAATCGAATTGCTGTTTTTAAGCTTGACTTTCTCATCAAGTTGAGCGAAATATTTTAACAAGTACTTATAACTTTTATTAACCTCTTTAATGTCAAGGCCTTCATAGCCTAAAACTTTGGCCATCTCTTCCTTGGTATCGAATTCTGCCCCCTGATAAACCATGGACAACGCTGTTGAAATTCCGAAAGGTGAAATAAACACATTTTCGCCCTGCTCGTTTTTACTTATCTGTTTGAAAATATCAAATGCAAATTTGCTGTTTCCTTCAATAAAGCCATCACTTATACCTTCATTTGGCTCATCATTTTCTACCGGAAATTTGTCTATCACATGAAGAATGTATCTTTTTAACAAGCTATAGTCTGAGCTGTTTATTTTCCCATCGCCATTCAAATCTGCACAAAACTCGTCATCTACACCAAATGTATCTATCATATGAAGCAGATAGCGTTTCAGCATGTAAAGGTCTGTGCTGGTTATTTTTCCGTCTCCGTTCAGGTCACCTTTTTTAGGAAGGGTCCTAAATGTGATAGTTTCAGGAGTACCTTCTTTATTCCAAGTAGCAAATTGCCCCCAAAACTTAAATTCATACTCTGTGTTCGGCTCCAAATCAGTGAGCTCTATTGTTTGTACTCCATCAAAATGCCTACCTGAACCTGCACCTGCCAATACACGCTTGACGTTTGAAGGCTCATCAACCTTCCAATACCTAAACTCATAAATATATCCCGGCAGCATAATAGAGTCGTCTATAATTACTTTTGTAAGCTCAAATTTAACAACAGCACTGGTATCCGTCACAACCGGATCCGGGTACAACTCATAATAAGTATACCAATTCTCGGCAAATACGTTGCTTGCAAACAAAAAAGAAGACAACAGCACTAAAATAAATAAGCAGGCGATTTTCTTTTGCATAACAATTCCCCCTTAAATAATAATATATTTTTAAGGCTTATATAAAATAACCCTTAATTGTCGAAAAACATATCATCATTGTTTACTTCAATGGCAACAGTGAAAGGCAACAGTGAAAATAACGGAAAGGAAAAAGAATATGTTATGCTGGAATAAATTATGTTAAAAAGAACTACGACTCATTTAAAATATTAAAACGTTTATTTTTGTATTCAAATTATATCAATAAATTGCATAATACGTAAGGTACGATTCTAATATATATATTTTACGTAAATATAAAGAATTTACAAACAAAAGGCTACTGCATCCCTTGCAATAGCCTTCAATCGTAATAATACCCAAGTTAAAAGAAGATTTTCGATTTATGGAAAATTTTCTTGCCCAGCAGTGTTTCAACGAAGCGCAAGATTTATAAAATGAAAAGCTTTTCCTCTATAAGTGCAATCTTTTTTTAAGCTCTTCAAGCATCATTTTCATTGCTGTTCCCCGGTGGCTTATTTCATGCTTTTTGGAAGGCTCCATTTGTGCCGCCGTCATATTATATTCCGGAATAAAAAACAAAGGATCATAACCAAAGCCATTGTCACCTTTAGGTTCAAAACCTATGTAACCTTCAACGGTTCCCCTTACTGTAAAATACTCCTCATTAGAAAGCATCACAGCAATAACGCATACGAACCTTGCCTTTCTTTTCTCAAAAGGCACATCCTTTAAAAGGGAAAGAAGCTTGTTGTTCCTGTCCGTGTCGCTTGCCCCTTCCCCCGCAAATCTCGAAGAATAAATGCCGGGGGCACCGTTTAGATAGTCAACTTCAAGTCCCGAGTCATCTGCCATTACTATTTCGCCGCAAGACTTATAAACTTCCCGCGCCTTGATTAGGGCATTTTCTTCAAAAGTGCTTCCGGATTCTTCAATATCCTTGGTTATACCGATTTCCTCCATCGATACAACTTCAAAATCCAAACCTTCCAACATTTCTTCTATTTCCTTAAGCTTGCCCTTGTTCTTCGTCGCAATTACAAACTTTCTCATCTTTCGTAACTCTCCCAACCTCATTTGATACCTGACCCAATGCATCCTTCTGTATTTCAATAAGTTGACTTATGCCTTTTTCGGCAAGACTTAGAAGCCTGTCAAACTGCTCTTTTCTAAAGGGTGATTGCTCTCCCGTTGCCTGGATTTCGATAAACTCACCTTTTGATGTCATTACAACATTCATATCCGTGGCAGCATTTGAATCCTCTATATAACATAAATCAAGCATTTCCATATCATCTACAATACCGACACTTACTGCTGCCAAAAAATCAGTTATCGGTATTTTTTCAATTATGCCGTCGTCCACAAGCTTTTTGCAGGCATCCACCAAAGCAACAAATCCACCGGTAATTGAGGCAGTTCTTGTACCGCCGTCAGCCTGTATGACATCGCAGTCAATTATTATTTCCCGTTCACCCAAAAGATTTAAATTTACCACCGAACGGAGTGCTCTTCCTATAAGCCTTTGT
The DNA here is from genome assembly GCF_035371925.1 of Acetivibrio sp. Taxonomy (NCBI): domain Bacteria; kingdom Bacillati; phylum Bacillota; class Clostridia; order Acetivibrionales; family Acetivibrionaceae; genus Acetivibrio; species Acetivibrio sp. The sequence continues at coordinate 25,309 of NZ_DAORXT010000016.1, forward strand.
ATTTCCTGACTTCTTCCGTTTAGCTTCAGTCTGCTTATATCTCTCGGATTACGGGTCGCAGTAGACCTTGGCAGCATTGAATACTCTGCAGTAACCCACCCCTCACCAGTGTTTTTCTTAAACGGAGGAACTTTATCATCCACTGTGGCCGTACATATAACCTTTGTATCTCCCATCTCAATCAAAACCGAGCCCTCGGCATGTTTGATGTAATTCCTTGTTATCTTCACCAATCTTAAATCAGACTGGCTTCTTCCGTCAACTCTCAATATGTTCACAACCTTTCTGCCGTCATTATAAATCCTGTAACATCTTTAATTTTCCTATAACTTTAAACAAATTACAAGCCTTTTTGTCTATTTATCTCAGCAGGAATAAGCAATTCACCGGATATGTCAGTCCCTTCGGGAAGATGATCCTTTTTGCCTTCAATGAGAATCCGTATTCTATCGACATTCTTCAGCTGCTTCATACTATAAAGTATCTGCTTCAAAATCCCCTCTTCCCTGGCTGTGCCGCCGTAGTTTTTTATTTCCTTGTTCAAATCCAATGTAAGAAGGCCTTCTTCAATCCTGCTTCCTAACACCTCAACCCCTGAAGGAATCAGTGAATATATCCTCTCGTTGGCAGGCTTTAGAGCCAGCATTCTTATTATCTCTCCCGGAAGCTGCTCCTTTGAGACGCCGATATATTCCATTGAAACGGGAAGAATGAACTCATTTTTATCATTTATGTATTTAAACATATAAATGTCGGCCTTTTTCAGTTTATCAGCAAGGTTTACCTTATCCGAATTGATAAGCACATTGTCCCTGTCAAGAATACCCGATATATCTGTGCCGTACTGAAGCTTTTCTTTTTCCATGCCTTCAATCAATATTTTCACACCGTCAATGGTCTTAAATTCTGTAAGGCAGTATACAATACCCGCCACTATATTGTTCTCCGCCGCTTTATCCTTGTACTCCAAAATACTGCTATTAAAGTCAACCGTTGCAATGCCGTCTTTTATGTTCATCCCCAATATTTCGGTGCCTTCCGGGAAAACAGGATACAGCCCTAATGTTTTTACCTCACTACGGTTTAAATCGTTGTCAATCATGCATTTTAAAGAAGCTTTGGCAATACCCTCTTCTTTATAAATATCTCTTGTAATGGGAATTAAGTGATTGTCACTGTCCCTGTAGTAAACAGTTACGGCAATCTTTGATTTTTCTTCGCTCTTTTCCTCATTTTCTCCATTACCTGCCGATGGCCCCACAGTACCTAGAACTCTTTTGTCCGTGTCGTTTGAAAGGGTACCTAAGTCTTCGGCATCATTGTAACCTGCGGCATTCTCCGCATTCATTGCGTCATCTAAGTTTATGACTTCTTTATCTATATTGGAGCTGTTTATACCGTTTTCATCTTCAGTTGATTTATCCGTCGGTATTTGACATCCGTATAAAAATGTAATCAGCAAAGCAATAATAACACATGTTAGCTTCTTCATATTACCTACTCCTTACAGTAAAATATTAGTATTACTGTAATTATAGACAGAAGCTGAGCATAATATAATCTTTTTACAAAGTTTTATTATCTTTTTTTAATAATTATTTGTCGTTATATCCGTTGGGATGAGAAAGGTGCCATTTCCAAGCGGTGCTTACAATTGTCTCGAGATCGGCCATGCGCGGCTGCCAGTTTAGCTCCTTTCGAATCTTTTCGGATGATGCAACCAGTATAGCCGGGTCTCCGGGCCTTCTTTGAGCATCTTCAACTTTGATTGGTCTTCCCGTAACCTTGCGTACAACATCAATAACCTCTTTTACAGAAAAACCTTTTCCGTTTCCAAGGTTGTAAACCTCGCTCTCTTTTCCTTCTCTGAGTCTTTGCAGCGCAAGATAGTGCGCATTTGCAAGGTCTGAGACGTGTATATAGTCTCTAATACATGTTCCGTCCGGAGTGTTATAGTCATTTCCAAATATCTTGATGGATTCCCTTTTGCCCAACGCAGCCTGTATAATAAGGGGAATCAAGTGACTTTCGGGAGAGTGGTCTTCACCTATTTCGCCGCTTTCATGGGCACCGCTGGCATTAAAATACCTTAAGGCAACGTGTTTAATACCATAGGCCCTGTCACACCACTTAAGCGCCTTTTCAACAGCCAGCTTGGTTTCACCGTACGGATTGGTAGGGAATGTCCTGTCCGTCTCTAAAATCGGCACATTTTCCGGCTCTCCATAAGTTGCAGCCGTGGAAGAGAATACAATTTTATCAACTTTTGCATCCTTCATTGCCGTAAGAAGGTTCAGCGTTGCAACAACATTGTTGTTATAATACTTTAAAGGATTTTGGACACTCTCACCCACTTCAATATAAGCCGCAAAATGGATAACCGCTTCAATATCGTTTTCCGAAAATACCTTTGCCAAAAATTCTTTATCCCTCAAATCGCCTACAATAAGCTTTTGCCCTGCCACGGCATCCCTATGACCTTTTTCTAGGTTGTCAACGACAATTATCTCTTCATTTTTTTCAACCAGCTCCGCCACCGTGTGACTTCCTATGTAACCTGCTCCTCCTGTAACCAATACTGCCACTTTAAACACAACCTTTCCTCTATGTTTATTATATTTACATAAGATAGTAAAGCCATATGCCCCTTATTTAGGCATACAGCTTTTTACTACATATTCTTTATCCATATTTTATAATAACACAAAGTCTGTTTGTTTAAAACAACGATAATAATAAAGAAGGCAGATTTTTACGCCGCCTTCTTTCCTCTATTCCCTTTTTATTATTCTATTTCATTCAGAGCCTTGATTACAGCTTCACATAGTGCTTCTGCGGCCTTTTGCCTGAATTCTTCGGTCTTAAGCTTTGCAAGCTCCTCACTATTGGTCATAAACGCAACTTCCGCCAGGGCTGCGGGCATTTCAGTCGCCTTAAGAACTACCAGGTTCGGCCTTTCCACAATTCCCCTGTTCTTTGTATTAAGCTTGCTAATGAGGCTGTCCTGAACAATCTGCGCAAACCTCTTGCCGGTAAACCCGGTACTTCCGACCCGGGTCGGATAGTAAAGCGTCTCCGTTCCGTGATGCTGAGAATAATATGCATTGTTGTGTATACTCAAAAACAGTGTGGCATTAAGAGTGTTTGCAATATACGCCCTTTCGTATAAGCCTACATAACTGTCATCCTCACGAATCATATAAGTTTTGACACCTTTATCTTTTAACAGCTCATTCACTCTCTTTGCAATATCAATGTTGAAATCCTTTTCATAATATCCTCCATGCACCGCACCGGGCTCCGCACCCCCGTGTCCGGCGTCGATGACTACAAGCCTGTCTGCCTTGGAAGCCTTCTTTAACAGTGTAATGGTTGTATTGTTCACATCTTTCCGGGTAATTATCAAATAGCTATAGCTGTCTTTGGTGTTAAATTCCATAGTTGTTTCATTGGTATTGGGATTTTGCGTAATCTCAATATAATCAATTATTCCATCGTTTATCTGCATTATGCCGCTGCCTATATCGGCAAGATTTGACGGAAATGTTATTGTATATCTTTTTCCGTCAAGGTCATACTTCTCGGTATAAAGCTTCTTGAGGTCAGCTCCGCCTTCCGTAAGCTTTGCTCCCTCCAGGACAAAGTGTATCCTGTCCATAGTGTTGATGTATTGTATATTTGAAAAAGTCGGCTCCATAAGGTATATTTCCAGCTTGTCTTCTGATTCTCCCACATGGTGCTGCGGATTGCCTCTTAAGTCAATCACAATTCTTACAACATTCACTTCGTATTGTGAATACCTTATCGCATTTATAAAGCCCTTTTTTACCTCAACGGCATTTGCTTTCTTCCCAAGATGTGCTCCCACTATGTCAATCACAATACGGTCCGGTTCCGAAATACGCTTAATATCATAACTGTCATAGTCCTTTATACCGATGGTGACTTTGCTGTAAGTCGAATCAGATGCATAAGCCATCGAAAGAAGACCATCATCATAGATCGAAACTTTTTTCGGCGTTGGAACCGGTGTTGGCGTCGGACTTGGCGACGGCGTCGGTGTTGCAGTCGGCGTCATAGTCGGTGTGGGAGATATCGATGGAGAATCTCCCGAAACCTTGGAAAGAGCCAGTTCCAATTTACCTTCCTTTTCAGTCACCTCGTATTGAACCTTTCTTTTAAGTACAATCTCCACCTGTGCATGCGTCTTGTCAAAGCCGATATATTTGATGTCTTCAATCATATCACTGTCAACGCCAATGGTTTTCTCTTCAGAAGGACCTATGGCATTGGGTATGTCAATAATAATCCTGTTTTTCTCAATGTTCTTGACAATATTATAATTTTCGTAACTGTTGAGACTCAAAACAACTTTGTCTTTTTCACCGTCAGGTTCATAGGCAACATAAAGGTTATTATCTCTCGCTTCCGCATCTTTGCCGCCACCTCCACGGCTAGGCAAAGAAACAGCAGGGTTTTCCGGAATAGGCGCTCTGGATATATATACTATAAGATACTCTCCCGATTTTATAACCCTATAATTTAATTTCTGCTGAAGGTCTACCACCACTCTGGCAACATTGTCCTTCTGGTTTGCGCTTCTTATAGATTTTACCAGATTGCTTTTTACTTCAATATTCTTTATCTCGCCCTCAATATATGCTCCGGATATATCGACCACAATCCTTTCGGGGTCGGGAAGGATAAAGGAACTGTATTCCGAAGCAGTTCCGCATTTTATATGTATTTCGTCATGGTCGGTTTTGCTAATATGTTGAACATCAAGTTTGTTACTGCTCTCAACACTCCCGGGTGTTTTAGCTTTGCTCTCTTTCTGAAGATTCAATACAACACTGTTTCCTTCTTCTTTTACTATGTACTGGGGCTGACCGACTACATCAAGCACCACTCTTGAAGTGTTTGCATCGGGATTTCCGCAGCGTATCGAACTTATTAGTTCACTGCCAACACTAATATTTGATTTGGCATTTGAAAGCTTTGTGTTGGGAAAATCCACAACAATCCTGTCAGGATTTGCAGCTCTCATTATTTTGTATTCCCGGCAAGCATCCAGCTCTATCTTTACCTGCTCCAAACCGCCATCCGTCTTGTAATTGATATCATTTATGCTGGCAACAGCACTCTTCTTGCCGTCCAAGGTAATTTCGCCTTTTTCCGGATACCAGCCGACTTCCATGCCCAGCTGCTCCCCGACAAAACGCAAAGGTACCATAGTCCTGTCATTGATGATTTTCGCCGGGACCTCCATCTCAACTTTGGTGCCGTTTACCAAAGCATTCACATCATTAATTTTAAGCTCTATTTTATTACCGTCATAAGACACGGTCACTTTTTTGCTTTCCGCATCCCATCCAACCTTTGCACCGAGCTTTTCAAAAATAGCTCTGACAGGGACTAAGGAACGTCCGTTAATAATAATAGGGGGCATATCGGAGTTTATAATTTCGCCGTCAACTTTCAACGTGTAGATATTTCCCGTATACTCCTGCACTTTTCCGTCATAATTTAGCTTTAATGCTTCTGCATACATACCAAAGGAATTAAATATAAGAGACATAGTAACAAACAGAATAAATAGAACTCTTTTCATAAAAACACCTCGTAAAATTATTTATCATTAGTAACAAGTTTTATGCTCTCTTATCAATTTGTCCAATATTTGTAAGTCCAGAAAAAACGACAGATATATTTTATAATATTCGACACGCTTATGATAATTCCTGTCGCAGAAAGGCATTTAAGAGGATTTGTAATTAAATTGTAATACAAAAATTGATTATATGTTTATGAAAAACAATATTAAAAGGAAGCCAGAATAAGGCTTCCTAAAATATCGAACAGAGTTTTAAATTAAAACCCAATCACAGTGTTATTCCTACTGCATTTACCAAGAAATTCAACTTATCACTGTTTAAATTCTTGTTTATATCAATACCGTCTATATCCAAAAGTCCCACAGGATACACAGGTATCTGCAACACCTGCTCCATGTAATCGGCCAAGCCCTTCAAGAGTGAACCTCCGCCAATTATGAATATCTTTCCGACTTTTACGCCGTAGCAGCGTGCTTCGTAGAAAGTAAGACACATATAAATCTGGTTTAACAGCTTATCGACTACTTCTTTCAATGTTCTATAAACTTTCATGTGCTCCTCATTGGTGGTATGATGAGGAGGAACCGAAATACCGTATAATTTCTTAAGTCTCTCAGCTTCAATTATGGACTTGCGCATATTTTTCGCTATTGCATCGTCCAAATTGGTGCTTCCGCTTAGTATTACTTTGTTAAATTCGAGTATCTTGTTCCTTAAAATATTTATAATCGTAGTTTCGGAACCAAAGTCTATAACGGCAAAAGCATCTTTGTTCAGCTGACTTTTATTGGGGTTTACAAACTTAACATTGTCAATACTAACCTTTATGTCCCTGTTGAAAAATTTTGCAGTGCTGTTTGCAGGTATATCAACAGAAACAGGTTTTAAGCCAAGTTCAAAAAGAACATCAATATAACTGTTTATTATACTTTTTCTCACGGCAGTTACAAAAACCTTTACCTTTTCAACATTATCCTCTTTCAACTCTTGTAAAATCTTGTAGTCAATCTTATGCTCTTCGGGATTAATAGGCATATTGGATACTATCTCATTATAAACGAGCTCCTCAATATCCTTTCCGGGTACCTTTTCAATCATAAACACTCTGGAGATTATACTGGTACCGGACATGACAATTTTGGACTTTTTCACCTTCATCTTGTTTTCCCGAATTATCCTGCTAATCTCGCTGGATACCGCATCAACATTTTTAATAACGCCGTTTTTAATACAATTTAACGGAGTAGGAGCTATTCCAAAATTGTTGATATAAACTTCGTTATTCCTATTTACAGCCACTTCAACAACTTTGATATTCCTAAAACCTACATCAATACTTAGATAATTATTTCTCAAAAACGGTAACAACATACACCATTGACTCCCTTAACCCCATAATAGAATTGACTTATTATTCCTAAAACTTTCTCTCCAATTATACATTAGCACAATATTGAAAAAAAATCAATAATTATGCATGAAATACCCAATTTTTATATCAAAACTTTTGTTATTTGCTCTTTTTTCTTTCGTTTTTTAATTTCTCAGACTCCCTATAAGATATTATACATCCACAATACTTCTGTCTGTAAAGTCCCAATTCCTTAGCCCATTGCTGTCCTTGCCTGAAACCCGGCCTGAAATCTTTGTAATAAAACGTAAGGCCGTATTTTTGGGCCGCTTTTTCCGACAGTTCAACAATAAGCTCGTGTTTTTGATACGGACTTACCAGCAAAGTAGTGGTAAAAGCATCAAAGCCGTTTTCTTTTGCAAATTGGGCAACTTTATCTATTCTTACCGTATAACACATATTGCACCGATTTTCATTGTCCTCGCCAAGCTTCTCCCATATATCCTGAGAAAAATCATCCATATACTTCACAGAAAAATTCTTAATTTTTGCAAATTCCCCTACATTTTCCTTTCTTCTGACAAACTCGTCATACGGGTGGATATTGGGATTGTAAAAAAGCCCCTCAAAATCAACGCCCTCTTCCTCAAGAACACTTACAGGATATACGGCGCACGGCCCGCAGCATATATGCAGTAACAGTCTCATCTCATCCTCCATTGATAATACATTCCAATTTTATAAAGCCTTACTCGTATCTGAGCCCGAAGTGCTCATAAGCAAGCTTTGTTGCCATTCTTCCCCTCGGGGTCTTGTTTATAAACCCAAGCTGCAAAAGATAAGGCTCATATACATCCTCTATCGTACCCGGCTCCTCCCCTATTGTAGCCGCCAATGTATCAAGTCCCACCGGTCCTCCTGCAAATTTGTCGATAATACTCATAAGAAGATTTCTGTCCACGGCATCAAGGCCTATTTCGTCAACCTCCAAAGCCTCAAGACCTGTCTTTGCAATCTCTTTTGTTATAAATCCGTCGGACTTGACCTGTGCAAAGTCCCGGATCCTTTTTAATATCCTGTTGGCAATTCGCGGTGTGCCCCTGGCCCTACGGGCTATCTCTTCAGCGGCCTCATCTTCAATGCCGACATTTAAAATCCTCGCAGACCGCTTGACAATCTGCATAAGCTCTTCCGCAGTATACATTTCAAGCTTATTTATTACCCCAAATCTATCCCGAAGAGGAGATGTCAAGAGTCCCGCCCTGGTGGTGGCACCTATAAGTGTGAATTTCGGAAGGTCAAGCCTTATCGACCGGGCACTGGGGCCTTTTCCGATAATTATATCCAAAGCATAGTCCTCCATGGCCGGATACAATACTTCCTCAACACTCCTGTTTAGCCTGTGGATTTCATCTATAAACAGGACATCAAAATTACCAAGATTGGTGAGTATCGCAGCCAAATCCCCCGGCTTTTCTATAGCCGGACCGGAAGTTATGCGTAAATTGACACCCAATTCCGATGCTATTATGCCGGCAAGAGTCGTCTTGCCCAGTCCGGGAGGTCCATAAAGAAGTACATGATCCAATGCCTCATTTCTCTTCTTTGCCGCCTCAATGAAAATCATAAGGTTCTCTTTAACCTTCGCCTGCCCGATATATTCTCCAAACCTTCTTGGCCTTAAGCTCGCCTCATCGAAATCTTCTTCATTCAGTTTGCAACCGACAAGCCTGTCCTCCATCGTTTACAACCTCCAAATCCGTATTAAATAGTTTTTTCAAGCGAAACCAATGCTCACTTAAGGTCTTGCCAGTCCTTTAAGGGCATTTTTAACTATGGTTTCGATATCCATATCCTCCTTGTAAACTGCAGATACCGCTTTATTTGCTTCAGCCGGAGAATATCCCAAGACCATAAGGGCGCTTACTGCCTCCGATATTTTTGAGCCGTCTGTGTCTAAAGCTTTGCTCTCATCCTCAATTCCTGTATTTAATGTAAGTTGTTCCTTGTTTATCTTGTCCCTAAGTTCAAGTATTATCCTCTGGGCAATTTTCTTCCCTACACCCTGCGCTTTTGTCAAAGTATTTACATCGTCGGTTATAACTGCAAGGCTAAACCTTGAAGGCGATATTGCGGACAAAACGGCTATTGCAGCTTTTGGCCCCACACCGGAAACACTGATTAAAAGTTCAAATACATTAAGCTCCTCCTGGGTCAAAAACCCATACAGGCTAATAATATCTTCCCGGACATAAAGGTATGTATAGACCTTTACTTCCTGCCCCACCTCGCCAATACTTGAAACGGTGGACAGGGATGTAAAAATTCTGTATCCCACTCCGTTGGATTCAACTATCAAAAAATCATTATTCTTGTATTCAAGCCTTCCTTTAATATATGCAAACAATTTTGTCTCCTCCGGTTAATTTAAATTTTTCAAGCTTTGTATCATAACCCGTAGCTCTTCATTCTAAAGGAATGGGCATGGCATACCGCCACGGCCAGCGCATCCGCCACGTCATCCGGCTTCGGTATGGCAGGAAGATTTAGTATTGCCTTAACCATCTGCTGAACCTGTGCCTTCTCCGCCCGTCCGTATCCTACTATTGACTGTTTCACCTGAATGGGCGTATATTCAAAAACATCAATCCCGGACTGGGCTGCTGCCAAAACCGCCACACCTCTTCCGTGTCCTACAGCAAGGGCTGTTTTTATATTTTTATTGAAAAAAAGCTCTTCTATAGATATTGCCTCAGGCTTGTACTTTTCAATAATCTCCATCAAACCGTTGTATAGAATTAAAAGCCTCTTGGGAAGCTCCATTGAGCTTTCGGTTGTAATTGCGCCATAATCTACAGAAGTAAATCGGTTTCCTTCATATTTTACTATACCATAACCGGTAATTGCAAACCCGGGATCAATTCCCATTATAATCATCGCTTTTATCCTCTCTGAAAATATTCATGAATAATTATATACTTCATTGCATATTTATGCATTTTATTGTATAATATATCTCATTATATTGAAAGCTTTAACTTTGCACATGCTGTTTTTAAACACTGTTTTGAAGTTTCAAAGTTTAAGCATATTTAACTCACTAATAATATATTCTAACATATTTAAGGAGGTATTTGTATGAGTCAAAAAGAAAAAGTAATCCTCGCCTATTCCGGTGGTCTGGATACTTCTATAATCATTCCCTGGCTTAAAGAAAATTATGATTTTGAAGTAATTGCAATGGCAGCTGACGTAGGACAGGGCGAAGAGCTTGAACCCTTAAATGAAAAAGCTATAAAAACCGGGGCAAGCAAAATATATATTGAAGACTTAAAAGAAGCATTCGTGACAGATTTTATTTTCCCCACATTAAAGGCTGGAGCTATATATGAAGGAAAATATCTTTTAGGTACATCCTTTGCAAGACCCATCATCGCAAAAAGAATGGTTGAGATCGCCGAAAAAGAAGGTGCTACAGCCATCGCTCACGGAGCAACGGGAAAAGGAAATGACCAGGTTCGTTTTGAACTTACTGTAAAAGCTCTCGCTCCCCATCTTAAAATCATTGCTCCTTGGAGAATATGGGATATCAAATCAAGAGAAGATGCAATAGAATATGCTGAGGCAAGAAATATTCCTATTCCTGTTTCAAAAAAGGACAACTACAGCATGGACAGAAATCTCTGGCATTTAAGTCACGAAGGTTCGGATCTTGAAGACCCGTGGAATGAACCTCAGTATGATAAAATACTAAAGCTCATGGTTCCTCCGGAAAAAGCTCCGGACAAACCTACATATGTTGAAATATATTTTGAAAAGGGTATACCGAAGAAGGTTAACGGTGTGGAATACGGTCCTGTGGAGCTCATTGAGGTTCTCAACAAAATCGGCGGCGAAAACGGTATCGGAATTGTTGACATGGTAGAAAACCGTCTGGTTGGAATGAAATCCAGAGGCGTTTATGAGACTCCGGGTGGCTCTATCCTTTATGCCGCTCACAGAGAGCTTGAGCTTTTGTGTCTTGACCGCGACACTCTCCACTACAAAGATATTGTATCTCAAAGATTTGCAGAACTTGTTTACTACGGACAATGGTATACTCCTCTGCGTGAAGCTATTTCTGCCTTTGTTGACGTTACTCAGCAAACTGTTACAGGTACAGTAAGATTGAAACTTTACAAAGGAAATATAATGAGCGCAGGAGCCAAGTCCGACTATTCACTTTACAGTGAAGAACTCTCCACCTTCGGAGAAGACAATGTATATAATCAAAAGGATGCCGAAGGATTTATAAATCTCTTTGGTCTGCCATTGAAGGTTAACGCACTTATGAAGCAAAAGAATAAAGATAAATAAGGTGATAAAATGAAGCTTTGGGGCGGTAGATTTGAAAAAAGTACCGACAAGTCGGTGGATGATTTCAATTCATCCATAAGATTTGACTGTCGTATGTATAAACAAGATATATTAGGAAGCATTGCCCATGCTAAAATGCTTGGGAAATGTAAAATTATATCCGAAGAGGACTCCCTTCTTATTCAAAATACGCTAAGGGAGATACTAAAAGACATTGAAGAAGGAAAAGTCCAGTTCGAAATTGATGCCGAAGACATTCATATGAATGTTGAAAAAATCCTCATATCCAGAATCGGTGATGTGGGAAAAAGGCTTCACACAGGAAGAAGCCGCAATGACCAAGTAGCTCTCGATATCAGGATGTACTTAAGGGATGAGGTTGTTGAAATCAAAAAATTATTGGTTGAGCTGGAAAGGACGCTTATAGAAATAGCAAAAAACAATATTGACACCATACTTCCGGGGTATACCCACCTCCAGCGGGCACAACCCATAACTTTTGCCCATCACATGATGGCATACTTTCAAATGTTTAGACGGGACATTGAAAGGCTTAACGATTGCTACAAGAGAATCAATATAATGCCCTTGGGTTCCGGAGCTTTGGCCTCCACAACCTATCCCCTTGACAGGTATATGGTGGCAAAAGAACTTGGGTTTGACTCTATTACCGAAAACAGCCTTGACGCTGTTAGCGACAGGGATTTTGTTATTGAGCTTTCAGCCTGTCTTTCAATACTGATGATGCATCTTAGCCGGTTCAGCGAAGAAATAATTTTATGGGCATCCCATGAGTTTGGATTTATTGAACTGGATGATGCATACAGTACCGGAAGCAGTATAATGCCTCAGAAGAAAAATCCCGATGTGGCAGAGCTGGTCAGGGGCAAAACCGGAAGGGTTTACGGCGACCTTATAGCGCTCCTGTCAGTTATGAAATCGCTTCCTTTAGCTTACAACAAGGATATGCAGGAAGACAAAGAGGCCATTTTTGATGCTGTGGACACCGTGAAAATGTGTCTTCCGGTGTTTACAAAGATGATTGAAACCATGAAGGTAAAGAAGGAAAATATGTTCCGCGCTGCCCAGGGCGGGTTTACAAATGCCACAGATATAGCGGATTACCTTGTTAAAAAAGGTATCCCGTTTAGGAACGCCCATGAAATCATCGGCAAAATGGTTCTTTACTGTATCGAAAACAACAAGGCCATTGACGAACTTGACATAAGCGAGTTTAAAAACTTTTCAGAGCTTATAAGCGAAGATGTGTACGAAGAAATAAGCCTGTCGAAGTGTGTCTCCGGCAGAAATCTTCCCGGAGGCCCGGCAAAGGAAAGTGTCATGGCATCGATTGAAAACGGTCTTAAGTTTCTGTCAGAATTGTAAAAACGGTTATTTTTTATGACAGGGCTGCGGCAAAACCAAGCGGATTTTTTTGCCGTAGCTCCTTGTTTTTTATATAATCTTTGAACATCCATAAAGCCAAATATCATTCACTCGGGATGGAACTATATCTTTTTTCCGGAATGGAAAGCCTCAATGACACATTATTTTCGTCCAAATCTATTTGAATGTTTGAAACCTCTACTCCCATCTTTCTCAAGTTGGCAATTAAATCCTTTCTTATCCTACCAATCTGCCTGTTATTATATGATTCGTCAAACTTCTTTTTAAGCAGCATAAACATTAGTCCCACCTCATTCGAATTGTTTTCTTGATTAATATGATATACCATTTCCCTTATGCTGCATAATATTTCCACATGAGGCGGAAAGATTTTATTTCAATATTTTGCCCGAAAAAAAATCAGCAAAAGCAAAATAGCCCGGCAAAACCGGACTATTTTAATATTTCTTTACTTTTTTATCAAGAGCCCTACCGAAACTATACCATGAGTCCCTTAGCTTAAATCTCATTTCTTCATCCATGGTTCTCTCTATAATATCGTTCAGTTCTCTCCTCATCCGCACATACTCCGACAACTCAAACTCGTCCTTTTCCAACAGTTTTTCCATCTCTTCAACCCATTCACGGACTAGTCCAGAACCTGAATACTCCTTGGCTATCTTTTTCTTCAGATGAGAAATAACAAGCTTTACAGCCTTTCTCTTTACGTCGGCATCCGTCTGAACTTTCCTACCTTCTTTTTTGCTTCCTTCGTTTCTGGAATTAACATTGGATTGAACCTTCTCCATTTGAAACACTCCCTATTAAATAATAATAGTACTAAATAAGGCAGCTATTGCTGCAAATAAAAAAATTATATCTAAAAAATTAATTCTTTATAAAACTATTAAATTTTTTAGGGCTAACTTGTCTTGGGAAATTCTATGTTACATATCTAATATTATACACTTTAATTATAATACAGTATCACTTTTAATGCAAACCATAAAATAAGTAATGTATCAAAGCAAAAAAGCAAAAAAGCAAATAATAAAAGCTCGGGACATCGAGTCCCTTCGCTTTTGCCTCTTTCATTTCATTCCAAGAGGCCAAATAAAAGCTCGGGACATCGAGTCCCTTCGCTTTTGCCTCTTTCATTTCATTCC